>JALOLM010000107.1 GCA_025455985.1 Candidatus Nanopelagicales bacterium
CCAGCACCGTCTCGGTTTCGGCGATCTGCTGCGAGGGGAGGTCACCGGCGACGATGGCACAGAAAATGCAGTCCATGGCGCGAGCATAGGCTGATCTCCGTGGCTGAGCCGCTGAAGAACTCCTTCGGCCCCGACGTTGTCACTCAGATCGCCGCGACACTGCCCGTTGGCCCGGGCTTCGAACGCGACTGCCTGGTCGGCTTCGACGAACTCGGCCTCATGGATCGGGCACGCCACATCGCCGAGGTGATGCACAGGCACCTCGACCCCGACCCGGCCACTGCTATCAGGCAGGTACATGCGTCGTTGGGCAACGAGCGGCTGCCTGGGATGCAGTCGTTCTTCTACAACCCGCACGCGATGTTCATCGGCGCTTACGGACTTCCGGCCTTCGAGGAGTCGATGGCCGCGATGTACGACCTCACCAAGCTGTTCACGGCGGAGTTCTGCATACGGCCCTTCATCAACGAACATCCCGAGACGATGCCGCGGCTTCGGGTGTGGGCCACCGACCCCGACGAACACGTCCGCCGGTTGGTCAGCGAAGGCACCCGGCCGCGGCTGCCTTGGGCCGCCCAATTGCCGGCCTTCCGCACGGACCCCGAGCCGGTCATCGAGTTGCTCGAACTACTCAAGGACGATTCGTCGGACTATGTTCGCCGATCAGTGGGGAACAACCTCAACGACATCTCCAAGGACCACCCCGCTCGCGCGCTCGAGGTCGCGGCACGCTGGCTACCCACTCGCGAAGACCTCGTTCGCCGAGGGTTGCGCACCCTGATCAAGGCTGGTGATCCGCAGGCACTGGCGCTATTGGGCTTCAAGCCCGCAGCCGTGACGGCGACGGCCGATCTGCCCAGTACCGTGACCATCGGGCAGACGCTGCCGATCGCGGTCCATCTGCACGGACACGGCCCAGTCCTGGCCGATCTGGTCGTCCATTTCGTCAAGGCCAACGGCAGTTCGACCCCAAAGGTGTTCAAGGGCGGCGAGGTCGAGCTCGACGGCCAAGCCGTGATCCGACGGAGCGTGAGTTTTGCGCAGTTGAGTACTCGCACGCCCTACCCAGGACCCCACAAGATCGCGGTCCTGCTCAACGGCCGCACCCACGATCTGGGCGTCGTTGAGGTTCTCGCCGCGCCGCAATCACCCACAAAAGGGGATTCAACCCATAATTAGCCGGGAGAATGTTGGCCGGGAGGTTTTGGCATGAGCGAGAACGCGCAAGAACCGGGTCAGGCACAGATCCAGGATCTACAGGATCAGGTGGCTGATCTTCAGCAGCAGTTGCAGAGTGCAGAGGCAGCGCCCAAGCCCAAGGGTCACTGGGTGCGCACTTTCTGGTCGACCGTGCTGATCGTCGTCGCATGCATACTGGCACCGCTGTCGGTGGTCTCAGTGTGGGCCCGCGGCGAGGTGACCGACACCAGCCGGTATGTAGAGACGGTTGCGCCCCTGGCAGAGAACCCGGCCATCCAGGATGCGGTGGCCGCGAGGATCACCGCCGAGATCTTCAAGTACGTCGATGTCGAGTCGCTGACCACCGAAGCCGTTGCAGCCATCACGCAGGGCAGAGACCTCACCGACCAGCAGACAGCGGCCTTGCAGGCACTGGCCGGTCCTGTCAGCCAGGGCATCGAGTCATACGCCGCAGACGCGGTGAACAAAGTCGTCGAGTCCGAGCAGTTCGAGGCGGCCTGGGTCGAGGCCAACACCTTGGTCCACCAGCGCCTGAACGAAAGCCTGACGGGGCAGAACACCGACAACGCCGTGAAGGTCGAGGACAACCAAGTAGTTCTGGACCTGGGCAACCTCATCGCCCAGGTGAAGGAGATTCTGATAGGCAGAGGCTTCACGATCGCCGAGAAGATCCCTACGACTGAAACCACGATCGTGTTGTTCAACGCGCCCAACGCAGCGCTGGTGCAAACGGGGTACAACCTGCTCAACACCATCGGGTTCTGGCTGCCGTTGATCGCCATGGCGCTGGCCGTCATCGGGATCTTCGTGGCTCATTCCTCGCACAAGGCGCTGGCGTGGTTCGGCTTCGGCCTCGTGCTCGCGATGGCAGTCGCCGCAGGGCTTCTGGCTGTCGGGCGTACCGCGTACCTCGCCGAACTGCCCGACACCGTCAACACAGCGGCTGCGACCGCATTCTTCGATCAGTTCACATTGTTCCTGCGGCAGTCGCTGTGGGCCGGCGCGGCTGGTGGCCTGGTCTTCCTTCTTGGCGGACTGTTGCTCGGCAAGGGCCGTGCCGCCACGGGAATTCGATCCGTACCTGTGCGAGCGGCAGCAGCCATCCAAGGCTGGCTGGCCTCGATGGGCCTGCGGATGTCCGGGTTGCGGCGCACAGTGGCCTCTCAAGCAACCGGACTGCGCATCGCAGTCGCCCTATTGGCGCTGGCGTTCGTCATGCTCCAGCGCTACAAGACCCCCGAACTCATCCTGTGGACGACGGTCGGCCTGCTGGTGGCGCTGTTCATCATTCAGATCTTCGCGTCCGACTCCCCCGAGTCCCCCAGGACGGGGGAGGCACCGGCCGCCTCGACCGGGTGAAACTGCGCTCACACGATCGCAAGGAGCACTCATGAGCATTGGCCCGGTACAACTACTGGTGGTGGGTTTCAGCCAGCCCGACTTCGAGGGCGAGGTGGCCGCGGAACTGGTCCGGCTGCGCGAGTCGGAAACAGTCAAAGTCATCGACGCCATGGTCGTCTACAAGGATGCTGAAGGCGCGCTGTCCGTCACCCACCTTGACACCCTGACCGACGAAGACAAGATCGAGTACGGTGCCACCCTCGGCGCCCTTATCGGACTCGGCTTCGACGGCGAGGAGGGAGCCGAGGCGGGCATGGAACTCGGAGCCGCGGCCGCGGCGGAGGGAATCGACGTCCTCGAGGCGAACGCCGACTGGGACGTTCTGGCCGGCATCCCCGACGACAGTGCAGCGGCGCTGATCCTGCTCGAGCACCACTGGGCGGTTCCCCTGCGCGACGCCATCGCCCGAGCCGGTGGGTTCCGCATAGACGACGGGTTCATCAGCCCGATCGACCTCGTCGAGATCGGCCTGCTGGCCGCCGAGGATGTTGAAACCCACGCCCTTTCCCAATCCTGAGCACAACGCAGCTGACACGGAAGGAGTAGCACCATGATGGGTGGCCGTAGAGTCGCACGCCGGACCTCTCGCCGGACCGCACGGCGCATCGACCGTCGTCGCTGACCGCGCTTACCTGTGTCCGGTTGACACAGGCTGATCCCGTTACCCTTGAACGCATGGATGTCGGAGTTTTCGGAGCGACGGGCCAGGTGGGCGGCGTCATGCGCGCCCTGCTGGCACAGCGAAATTTCCCCCTCGATCGGGTGCGGTTCTTCGCCTCTGCGCGCAGTGCGGGCACCACCTTGGCGTGGGGTCTCGAGCAGGTCGTGGTGGAAGACGCCGCAACTGCTGATTTCGCTGGTCTGGACATCGCGCTGTTCTCAGCGGGCGGCGCCACAAGCAAGGAGATCGCACCGAAGGTCGCCGCAGCCGGCGCGATCGTGGTCGACAACTCATCGGCCTGGCGGATGGACCCGGATGTCCCGCTGGTGGTCGCCGAGGTGAATCCCGGGGCTTTGGCATCCATCCCGAAGGGCATCGTCGCCAACCCCAACTGCACGACCATGGCCGCGATGCCCGTCCTGAAGCCCTTGCACGAGGACGCGGGTCTGCGACGCTTGGTCGTGAGCACCTACCAGGCGGTCTCGGGTGCCGGATTGGCTGGCGTATCGGAGTTGCAGGAGCAGGTGCTCGCCGGGGCCAAGGATGACCGGCTCCCCAACTTGACCTTCGACGGCACCGCAGTGGACCTGCCGGATCCAGCGAAGTTCCCCGGCCACATCGCGTTCAACGTACTCGCGCAGGCCGGCAGCTTCGTCGACGACGGCAGTGGCGAGACCGACGAGGAGCAGAAGTTGCGCAATGAGAGCCGCAAGATCCTCGATATTCCCGACCTGCGGGTTTCGGGCACATGCGTGCGAGTGCCGGTGTTCACCGGGCACAGCCTTTCCATCAATGCGGAGTTCGACCGGCCGATCACCGTGGCACGCGCCCGAGAACTGCTGCAGGACGCTCCCGGCGTGGTCGTCACGGAAGTACCGAACCCGCTTCAGGCCGCCGGCCAGGACCCCAGTTACGTCGGTAGGTTCCGGCAGGACGGCGAGAATGCCCTGGCCTTCTTCGTGAGCAACGACAACCTGCGCAAGGGCGCAGCGCTCAACGCGATCCAGATCGCGGAACTGCTCGCTGCGCGCTGAGTCGCGCCCGCATTGAGACGCCGGCCCGGGCAGCTCGTGGTTCGGTCCGCTCATCGCGGCTGATCAGCCGATCTGTGCGACCCGCCGCGCGGTAGTACACGTATTTTTGCGGTTGAGAGCGGCGCCTGGGTCACCTTGATCAACCCGAAATGTACGCCAATGCGTCCGAATTGTCCTTATTTGGGGTGTTGTGGGTGTACCTACCGGGTTGATCAAGGGGTGCCGCCAACCTGAAAAGTACGCGGCCGCCACCGCAGGGCCAGACTCTCCCCTCACATCCGAAGTCCCCGAAAGGTGGCACCGAGACACGCCCAATTCAGGAATCTGCCATCTTTGTGCGTAAATGGCGACCAATTCGCGGTAAATGTCCGATACCGACGGCGTAAACCTGGCAGCGCTACCGGTCTTATGCCCACTTTCGGCGCTCAGCAACGCAGCAACTCCTACACCTTACGGATAGTCACCGGCACCGACTTGAACGCCGGAGTGCGCGACTCGGCGTCCAGCCGGGCTGCCACGAGTTGGTTGGCTTCCGGGTAGTACATGGCGAGGCAACCCCGCGCGATGTCCACGATCGCGGCGCACACCGTCATCGCACCCACGCCACTGGCGACTTCCACGGTGTCGCCCTCGCGGATGCCCAGCAACGCGGCGTCCACGGCGTTGAGCATGACTACATCGCGGGTCGAGTTGCCGCGGTACAGATCCTCCTCGTCGTAGACAACGGTGTTGAACTGCCCCTCGGAACGGATCGTCATGAGTTGAAAACCGGGCGCAACGGGCGGGACCTCAACGACCTGGAAGTGAGCCTTACCGTCGTCGGTGGCGAAACGCGGCTCGTGGAAGGTGCGCCCCGCCACCTGGAACTCGCCCTCGGTCTCGATCTGCCCGATCGCCGTGTAGCCCGGAACGACGGCCGCGATCGACTCGCGCAGGGTGGAATGCGACCGCAGGGAACCCCAGTCGAACTCCTCGTCACCGACGGCCGATGACGCCAGACTGGCAAGGATGTCGGTTTCCGACCGGAGCTCCGCAGTGATGTTGGGCGTGCCGCCAGATGAGAGGCGCACGTAGTTGAACATTGACTCCTGGGTCGTGGCCTGCTCTTCCTCATCGCGGGCAAGGACCGGCAGGATCACGCTTGTCCTGCCGTTTCCGTGGAAGTGTCCCGGGTTGAGTTTGGTGGTCAACGACACGGTCACGTCGATGTTCTGCAGCGCCTGCGCGGCCCAAGCCGAATCCGGATTGCTGCCCCACAGGTTCCCGCCGACAAGCACGGCGACGTCGATCTGGCCCGCGTGTGCCGCCTCCATGGAGGCGTAGGTGTCCTGACCTGGCGCATCGGGGACCTCGATCCCGAACCGGCGACTCAGCTCAGCGGCGAACGCGTCCTTCAGCCCCGGGGACACCCCCATGGAGCCGACGCCCTGAACATTCGAGTGACCGCGGATCGGCATCAAGCCGGCCCCAGGCTTTCCGAGGAACCCCCGTGCCAGCGCGAGGTTCCCCAGCGCGCGGATGTTGGCGGTGCCGTGCATGTGGTGGGTCAACCCCATGGACCACATGAAGACCCCCCGGCGAGCATCCGACAGGACGTCGGCAGCGGTCCTGATCTGGTCCAGAGGCACCCCGCAGGTGGCGGCCAAGTCATCGAGGTCGAGGCCGTCGATGTGTGCGCGCACAGCCTCCGCCCCGGTGGTGCTGGCGTCGACGAAACCCTCATCCCACCGCACGAGCCGGAGCAGTGCGCTGAACAGGGCAATGTCACCGCCAATCCGCGGTTGCAGGTAAAGGTCGCTGACCTTAGAGCCGGCTGTGAGGCTGCGCACATCCGAAGGCAGCCGGAAGCGCCGCAGACCGAGCTCAGACATCGGGTTGACCACAATCACCTTGCCGCCGCGGCGGCGCAGATGGATCAGTTGCGTGATCAGCCGCGGGTGGTTGCTGGCCGGATTGGCCCCGGCTAGTAGGACAACGTCGGCCTTGGCCAGGTCACCCAGAGTGGTGCTGGCGGTGGCGCTGCCGTAGATGTCCGCCAACGCCACTGAGGAGGCGTTGTGGCAGTAGAACGAACAGTTGTGGATGTTCGAAGTTCCGTAGGCCCGGGCCACCAATTGCATCAGGAAGGCGGACTCGTTGCCCGACCTGCCGCTGGCGTACCAGAAGGTGCGTCCGGGATCCGCGACCCGCAGGGCGTCACCGGCCAAGGCCAGAGCCTGTTCCCACGAGATCCGCTCGAAGTGGCGGGTGCCCGGACGAAGCACGATCGGGAAGGCCAGGCGGCCCAGGTTCTCAACCTCGGCGCTGGTCATCCGGCGCAGCGCATCGAGGTCGTACCGGGCAAACACCGACTCCTCAATGCCCGGCTGCATGTCCGCCGCCTGGGCCTGGACGGACTTCTTACAGACCTCGGGGAAGTGGCCGGCCTCATTGACCATGCCTCCGGACTGACCGCCCATCCCCACCGCGCAGGTCTTGCACGTGTTCTTCGACTTCAGCCTGCGAAGTGTCGCGGCGAACTCTCCGGTGCCCCACGCCTTCCTCATCACATAGCCGATGGCAGGCAGCCCGCCTGCCGCGTTCACACGTGGTTGCGCCATGGAGCCACGGTAGACGGATCACCTCACACGGGGGAGCGCAGATCCGGCATGCGGAGGCAGAATAGGGCAAACACAGAGAGGATCCACTATGGGATTGCGCGACCGGATTCAAGAGCGACGTGCGGAGAACAGCGGTGAGACGTTCTACACAATGCGCCAGAAGTTGTGGTCCATCGGTGACGACTTCTGGATCCAGGACAACCATGGCAACCGCGTCTTCAAAGTCGATGGCAAG
>JALOLM010000108.1 GCA_025455985.1 Candidatus Nanopelagicales bacterium
GTCGCTCTTCACCGGACCGGGACGGAACAAGGAGATGTCGATGATGAGGTCGTTGAAATCACGCGGCCCGAACTTCCCGATCAGTTCCCGCTGACCCGGTGACTCGATCTGGAAACAGCCGAGCGTCTTGGCCTTTCCGATGAGATCGAAGGTGTCCTCATCGTCGAAGGGCAGGTCATCGAGATCGACCTCCACGTCGTCCACCCGACGGATCTCCGCGACCGCATGGGCCATCGCCGACTGCATCCTGATCCCGAGCACGTCGAGTTTCAAGAAGCCCATCGCCTCGACCTCGTCCTTGTCGAACTGGCTCATCGGGAAACCCATCCAACTGGCCTCCACCGGTGTGCGGTCCAACAGAGAGGAGTCCGACAGCAGGACTCCGCAGGGGTGCATCGCGATGTGCCGCGGCAGGCCGTCGAGTGATTCGACGTGGTGCAGGAAACCGTCGAGCATGCCGCGTTCGGCCAATCTTCCGACCACCGAACTGCGCAGCTCCGGAAGTTCGGCCACAGCGGCCCTGGCATCGCGGGCTGCGATATGCGGAAACGCCTTGGCGAACTCGTCGATCTCTGCGGCCGGCAGTCCCAACGCCGCGCCGACATCACGGATCGCGTGCCGGACCTTGTAGGTGTCACGCATGCTCACACAAGCGCTGCGATGGGCGCCGAAGCGATCGACAATCCGCCGGTAGATGTCGGTGCGGCGCGCGGACTCCACGTCGATGTCGATGTCGGGCAGAACCCGGCGCAATGGGGACAGGAAGCGTTCCATGAGCAGGTCGTGGCGGATCGGATCCACCCCGGAGATGCCGAGCAGGTAGTTGACCAGACTGCCCGCACCGGAGCCCCTGGCGGCCACTCGTATCCGCATGGTCCGGATCAGATCCACGACCTCGGCGACGGTGAGGAAATAGCCGGCGAACCCCAGCGTTGCGATGGTGGCCAGCTCGTCGTCCAGCCGTGCCGTCGCCACACGTAGATCCCGGCTGCCGAACCGACTGTTCAGTGCAGCCTCGCAGCGCGAGCGCAGTAGGACATCGGCCCGGCTGGCTTCCGCCCGGCGCTGCTCGTGCCGGTGACGGCGCGCAGCGTACCCAGCCATCACCGGCCCGACCGGCTCGGCCGGCGCCCGTCCGGACAAAAGCACGTCGAGTTCCGGAACGTGGATATCCCCGATGCCGAAGTCGGCCACCGGGTCCAGAACACACTGTTCGGCCAGGTCGTTGGTCACGGCCAGCAGGCGTCCCGCGTCAGGTCCGGCAACCTGTTCGGCGACCCCGAGCATGTGCGAGGTGCCGGCCAGGAAACCTCCGGAGTTCTCCCGGTCCAGATGCCGGCTGTCCAACGGCACGAGCCGACGGATGGCATCGAGCAGATCGGCGGTGGCAGCCTGCCGGGGATGGCAGTACCGCACCGCGTTGGTGAGTACCGCCGGAATCCCCCGATCCCGCGCGTACTCCCAAGTCCGCCGGGCCATCGCTGTGGACAGATCCGGACCCGGCCGCTGCTCTCCCCATATGCGTGGCGGGGTTCGGTGGTTGACGATCTCCAGATGGACCCGGCCCGCTGCCACGTGCCGCCATCTGTCCAGCAAACGGTCGGCAAGATCGAAACGGTGGCGGCTGATCGCCCGGCCCACCGCCGAGTCCGGGCCGAGTACAACCTGCAGGTCGCCGGGCGCCACGAACTCCTCCAGCAGGTTCCAGCCCACGACCGGATTACCTCTGGTGCCAGCCAGATGCGCCGCCGACACCAACCGGCTCAGCGCCGACCAGCCCCTACCTCCTCGCGCCAGCAGGACCACCCGCGGATCACGGCTGTCACGCCAGGTGCCGCCCCGCACCGGAGTCCGGGCCGCCACTGGTGGCGACTCTTCGGCTTGCTGGGCGAGGTCCACACCGAGGATCCCGGACACGCCGTGCTCCTGACACGCCTGCATGAACCGGACCGCACCGTACAGCCCATCTCGATCCGTCAAAGCCAGCGCTGGCTGATCCATCTCCGCTGCCCGCTGCACCAACTCGCGCGGGGAGCACACACCGTGGCGCAAGGAATAGAAGGAGGCCACATGTAAATGGCTGAACTGCGTCATCCCGCGCAACGCCAGGATGACGGAATCGGCAGCCCCACTTCGAGGATGCCGGCGATCTGCTCCAGGAACGCCTCCGCGTCGCGTACGAGATCGTCGGCCTGACGCTGCGTGACATGTTCGCGGCCGATCTCCACGAAGATCCGGCGCCGGCCGATCGCCTCGAAGTAGGCGCACCATTCCGCGAGTTCCGGGGCGATCCCCGGGACCATCTGCCACACGCTGCGGATCCGGGCCGAGCGCGCCGGTTTGGCACGCAGGGCCAGCAGTGCGGCCCCGGCCCGCAGCGCCGCGACGTGAGCGGCGACGTAACGCTGCGAAGGGGTGGTGGCCTGGTAGGCGTCGTCAAGGGCGATCAGTGCGGTTCGCAGCAGATCTTTGCCTGCATGGTTCAGGGCAGCCATGATCCATCCCCTTTCAGTCGAAGGTCCGCAGCAGGAACCACCGGCCGGCGGCCGGATCGAAACTCAGGTCGTACACGCCCTGCGCCGCACACCTGCCCGCAGAGGCCTCAACCCGCCACATCTGCACATCACGGCCGGTGGGTGCGGCGCTGATGTCCTTCCACCACACCCCGCACCGGTCCCACTGCTGCAGAACGTGTTTCACGCGGTACAACCTGTCGCGCCACACGAACTGTTCGGGCGCTCCCGCCCCTGCCGCACATTTGACGTCGATTGCCCCGACGGACCGGTCATAGGATCGACTCATCACCGCACCTCCATTGCTGACATTTGCTGACGCTTCCGAACTTTTCTCGAACTTCTGTTCGATACAAGCAGAACACTGCCACAGGGGTACGTCAAGAGATTTTCCGAACATATGTTCGCAAAGATGTGAGCACTCACGGCGGTCCGACCGTGGCATCTGAGGGCCAGCCCGATCACGTCGTGTTCACCCGCGAGGTGCGGCCGCACTCGTAGTGGTTGAGCACCGGACCCTGTCCCGCCCGACGGGCCACAACCCAGCAGATTCCGGCGATACGGTGCATGTGGACCCAAGGAGGCCACGATGACGCAGGCACCCCCACAACGCGCCGAACACCACCTGCGACCCACGGCGCTGGGCACCCGGACCTGGCTGGGCATCGTCATCATCGGACTGGTCGGCCAGATCGCCTGGACGGTCGAGAACCTCTACTTGAACGTCTTCGTCTACGACACCATCACCGACAACCCCAACACCATTGCGACCATGGTCGCGCTCAGCGCCGTGTCGGCCACGACCGCCGCCATCCTCATCGGCCCGTTGTCCGACCGCATCGGCAAGCGCCGGGTGTTCATCGCCGGCGGGTACCTGCTGTGGGGCGTGTCCACCATGCTGTTCGGGTTCATCACCGTGGACGCACTGGCCAGCCTTGTTCCCGCGGCCAGTGTCGTGGTCGCCACGGCCACCGCCGTCATTCTGCTGGACTGCCTGATGAGCTTCCTGGGGGCCAGCGCCAATGACGCGGCCTTCAACGCCTGGGTCACCGACATCACCTCCCCCGGGAACCGGGGACGGGTCGAATCGGTGCTGGCCATGCTGCCCCTGATGTCGATGTTGCTGGTGTTCGGAGGCCTCGACGGCCTCACCAAGAGTGGCGACTGGCAGGTGTTCTTCCTGGTCACGGGCGCACTGATGATCGTCGCGGGCTTCGTCGCCCTGGCGCTGATCCGCGACGTCCCCGGCGAACCACGCCAAACCGAGAGTCTGTGGCGAGCCATCGTGCACGGCCTGCGCCCGGATGCCATCCGGGAGAACCCGCCGCTGTATCTGACCCTGGCCGCGTTCGCGATCCTGGGCATCTCCACCCAGGTCTTCCTGCCGTATCTGATCATCTACATCCAGCGCTACCTGCAGATCGAGGCCTACGCCTTGGTCCTGGCAGTCGTGCTCGTGGGCGCGGCGGTCGTCAGCGTCCTGGGCGGGCGGATCATCGACCGGGTCGGCAAGGTCAACTTCATGCTGCCCGCAGCCGGTATCTACCTGATCGGGCTGCTGCTGATGGTGTTCGCCCGCGGCCTGGTACCGGTGATCCTGGCCGGGCTGGTGATGATGTCCGGGTTCATGCTCAACATGGCCGTCATCGGCGCTGCCATCCGCGACTACTCCCCGCCCGACCGGGTGGGAATGGTGCAGGGCCTGCGGATGATCGCGATGGTGCTCATCCCCATGGTGATCGGTCCGTTCATCGGCGCGGCGGTCATCTCCGGTGCCGACGAGTACTACGAGGACCTCGGGCAACTCAAGCAGGTACCGACGCCGGGGGTGTTCGTGGCAGCCGCTGTTGTGATCCTGCTGATCGCCATCCCGGTCCGCGCCCTGCGCAATAGGCAGGCTGCGTGATACCCGCGCACCGCCCCCTGCTCACAGTCTGGGGCGAGGCGCTCGATCGCAACGATCCCTTGCCCGAACACCCGCGGCCACAATTGCGCCGCGGGCATCACACCAGTCTGAACGGCTGGTGGGACTACGCCTTCAGGATCAGCGCGCGCGAGCCGACCGAATGGGACGGTCGGATCGTGGTGCCCTTCTCGCCAGAGTCACTGCTGTCGGGGGTCGGCAGGCAACTGCAACCTGGCGAGCACCTGCACTACCAGCGAACGTTCACGGCACCATCGGACCTGACGGCTGAACGTCTACTGCTGCACTTCGGCGCGGTCGATCAGTGGTGCCGGGTGAGCGTCAACGGCACTGTCGTCGGCGAGCACCATGAGGGCTATCTGCCTTTCACCTTCGACATCACCGAGGTCGTGACCACCGGGACGAACACATTGCACGTCGTGGTCACCGACCCCACCGACACCGGCACCGGCCCTCGGGGCAAACAAAAGCTGCAGCCCGGCGGCATCTGGTACACCGGGCAGTCGGGGATCTGGCAGACGGTCTGGCTGGAGGTGGTCCCGGAACAGCATGTGGAGTCGTTGCGCCTCGACCCCGATTTGGCAGGTTTCACGATCACGGTGGAAATCCACGGCGATCCGGCCGAGGTCGCTGTGGACGTCAGTTCACCCGACGGCCTGGTGGGTTCGGTCTCCGGGCGATCGGGCCAGCCCATCAGGGTCGATCTCGACACCCCGCATCTGTGGTCGCCGGAGGATCCTTTTCTGTACGACCTGGAGGTGCGCGCAGGCCACGACCGGGTCTTCAGCTACGTGGGCCTGCGCACGTTCGGCGTTGGCTCCGATGCTCGGGGAATCCCTCGCTTCTTACTCAACGGCGCGCCGTACTTCCACGCCGGCGTCTTGGATCAGGGCTACTGGTCGGACGGCATGTACACCGCCCCGCATGACGACGCGCTGGTCCACGACATCGCGACCATGAAGGACCTCGGCTTCACCATGCTGCGCAAGCACATCAAGGTCGAACCGTTGCGCTGGTACTACCACTGTGACCGACTCGGCATGCTGGTCTGGCAGGACATGGTCAACGGCGGCGGCACCTACCGTCGACGTGTTGTCGAAGTGCCCGCAGTCACGCCGCTGAGACTCAACGACCGCTACCACCGACTGTTCGCCCGCGACGATGCCCGGGCCCGCGAGGACTGGCTGCAGGATCTGCGCGTCATGCTCGAGGTGTTGCACAACGCCACCAGCATCGCCGTGTGGGTTCCGTTCAACGAGGGGTGGGGACAGTTCGACGCCAACGCCGTCGCCGCGCAGGTCGCACGCCTCGACCCGAGCCGCCCGGTGGACCACGCCAGCGGCTGGCACGACCAGGGGGGTGGTGACGTGCACAGCCTGCATGTCTACTTCCGCCCCTTCCGGATGCCACGGGGGCGCGACAGCCGAGTTCTCGCGCTGACTGAATACGGCGGGTACAGCCAGCGCCTGACCGACCACAGCGTGAGCCGCGACGAGTTCGGTTACCGCCGCTACGACTCGGCCAGGCAACTGGCCGACGCCTTCGTGTCGTTGCACACCGACCAGATCATCGGCGCGATCCCGCGGGGGTTGTCAGCCACGGTGTACACGCAACTGTCCGACGTCGAGGACGAGACCAACGGCCTGCTCACCTACGACCGCCGAGTCCTGAAGATCCCCGCTGAGCAGGTGCGCTCGGTGATCGAGCGACTGCGCCTGACGGACTGATCACCAGCCGGACCGTGGGCCCTTCCCGGCTTGCGCCTGATCGCCAGTGGTGACCTACTCGGCGGCATATGCCCGGGTTGGCCGGAGCGCCAGTGGCGGTGCCTGAGGTCGCGTGCGGGTCACCGCCGAAAAGTGGCACGGAACGAAGCTCGATGCAGGAATCTGCCATCTTTGTGCGGAAACTGCGCCGGAAATGCACCTTTTCAGGCCATATCGCCCGCATGAAGGTGGCAGCACGGCAGGGCCCGTGCCCACTTTGAGCGGCGAGATGACCGCAACGGGTCAGCAGCAGAATGGGCGCGCAGGGTCCGATCGCAGTGCGGGTCACCGCAGGTGGCTGAGAACCTCCCGGCCGAACCTGCCGTCCATCTGCAGTCGCAACTGCGGGGAGGCGTCCAGCCCTCCCCCGAGGATGATCACGTGGTCCAGACCCAGGGCCACCAACTCCTTGAGCCGCTCGACGCACTCGCCAGGTTCACCGATGACACAGAACCGATCGATGAAGTCCTCCGGCAGATCGCGGGCCTGTTGTGACGAATGCGCGGAGTGACCGTACAGCTCATAGTCGTGGTCGACCGCCTCGACCACCTGGCGGTCCGCAGCGTTCAGGACGTTCTCGGCGCCACGGCGGAAGTGAGTGGAGATGCTGGCGTTGCCGCGCACGTACTCGCGAAGGCCAGCGCGGTCCATGCCGGTGGCCGCCACGATCAGCGCCCCCACCGGCACATGGGCGTCCACCGCGCGAACCTGCTGCAGGCCCCACGCGATCTGCTCGGGTTCGGCCCCCAGGGACATCGTGACCATGTCCCCGACGCGGGCAGCCAGCGCGAGGTTCTTGGGCCCGGAGGCGAACACGTTGATCGGCACCCGGGCCGGCTCGTCGAGCCAGGCGATCCTGCTGGAGACCTCGGCGTACTCCACGCTGTCACCGTGCAGATACGC
>JALOLM010000109.1 GCA_025455985.1 Candidatus Nanopelagicales bacterium
TCCGGGCTTGGTGATGTCCGCCGGGATGATGCCGGCGTTGGACTTGCCTGGGCTGATCAGTCCGGGGCAGTAGGGCCCGATGATCCGCGTAGTGCCCGAGTTCTGGGCGTAAGTGAAGAAGTTCGCGGTGTCATGCACCGGCACGCCCTCCGTGATGACCACCGCGAGCGGCACGGCAGCATCCACAACCTCGTGCACCGCACCCTTGGTGAACTTGGGCGGCACGAAGACCACCGACACGTTCGCGCCGGTCGCGTCCACGGCCTCCTGCACGGAGTTGAAAACCGGGATCGCGGTGCCGTCGGCATCGACGGTCTGGCCGCCCTTGCCCGGCGTCACACCGGCCACGATGTTGGATCCCCCGGCCACCATGCGCCGGGTGTGCTTGCCGCCCTCGGAGCCCGTGATGCCCTGCACCAGGATGCGGGAGTTCTCGTCAAGGAAAATCGCCATGTCTGTTCGTCCTCCCTCAGCGCGATGCCAACTCGGCCACGCGAGCCGCGGCTTCGTCCATCGTGTCCACAAGTTCAATTACGTCGTGCTCGGCCTCATCGAGGATGCGCCGGCCCTCGGCTGCGTTGTTGCCGTCCAGGCGGCACACGATCGGCTTGTCCACCGCGTCGCCCCGCTCGGCCAGCATCTCCATCGCCTGCACGATGCCGTTGGCCACTGCATCGCAGGAGGTGATGCCACCGAAGACGTTTACGAAAACGCTCTTCACCTCGGGGTCACCGAGGATGATCTCGAGGCCGTCGGCCATCACCTGAGCCGAAGCGCCGCCGCCGATGTCCAGGAAGTTGGCCGGCTTCACCCCGCCGAACTGCTCACCGGCGTAGGCCACCACGTCGAGGGTGCTCATGACCAAACCGGCGCCGTTGCCGATGATGCCGACCTCGCCGGAGAGCTTGACGTAGTTCAGGCCCTTCTCCTTGGCCTTGACCTCCAGTGGGTCGGTCGCGGCGTTGTCGACGAGCGCCTCGTGGTCCGGGTGCCGGAAGTCGGCGTTGTCGTCGAGGGTGACCTTGCCGTCCAGCGCCAGGATCTGGCCCTCGGGGGTCTTGACCAGCGGGTTCACCTCGACCAAGGTGGCGTCCTCGTTGACGAACACGTCCCAGAGTGTGATCAGCACCTGTGCGACCTGGTCAGCGACCTCGGCGGGGAAGTTGGCCTCGGCCACGATCTCCGCCGCCTTGACCGCGTCGACGCCCGCGATGGGGTCGATCAGCACCTTGGCCAGGGCCTCCGGCTTGGTCGCCGCGACCTCTTCGATGTCCATGCCGCCCTCAACGCTGGCCATGGCCAGGAACGTGCGGTTGGCACGGTCGAGCAGGTAGGAGACGTAATACTCCTCCGCGATGTCGGCGGCACCGGTGATCAGAACCTTGTCGACGATGTGGCCCTTGATGTCCAGTCCGAGGATGCCTGCGGCTTTCTCTTCGGCCTCAGTCGGGCTCTGGGCGAGCTTGACCCCACCGGCCTTGCCACGACCCCCGGTCTTGACCTGGGCTTTGACCACGACAGCCCCGCCGATGCGGTCTGCTGCCTGTCCGGCCGCCTGGGCATCGGTGACAACCTCACCTGTCTGGGTGGGGACGCCGTGCTTGGCGAACAGCTCCTTGGCCTGGTACTCGTAAAGATCCACTGCACCACCTCATCGCTCGAACCGTAGTTGTGACGCTACTGCGTGGTGCAGGCTGCTCAGACCACGGGGGTCGTGCTGAGATTGCCCTTCACCCACGCCACGACCTCCTCGGTCGACGTACCCGGGGTGAACACCTGGGCCACGCCGATCCGGGACAGTTCGTCGCGGTCCTCATCCGGGATGATTCCGCCGCCGAAGACCACGATGTCGGTGGCGTTGCGTTCGGCCAGCAGGTCGATCACTGCCTTGAACAAGGTCATGTGTGCCCCGGAGAGGATGGACAACCCGACCGCCTGGACATCCTCCTGGATTGCGGCGTCCACGATCATTTGAGGGGTTTGATGCAGACCCGTGTAGATGACCTCGATCCCCCCGTCCCGCAGGGCACGAGCGATGATCTTGGCCCCACGGTCGTGGCCGTCGAGTCCCGCTTTGGCGATGAGTACACGAATCGGCTGGGTCACAGACCCAGTCTACGAGGGGAGGCGGGGGCAAATTTGGCGCTATTGCGGTGTCTGCGGCGCAGAACCGCTCCGCATCGGCTACTTTCCCCTTATGCCCGACCGTCCTGCCGACAGCGACGACGCGAGCCTTCGTCGCAACCTCGAGAAGGCCCGACACACCACGGCATCGGCGAAAAAGTCCCTGCTCAACCCCAAGGGGATGCGGGGGGTGGCCAAGGAGGCGGCCTGGCTGGCCACACACGTGGCGATGTACCCCTTCGGCCTCGTGGAGGACAAGTACCGCCACGCTGAGGAGCGTCACAACCTCGACGGCCTGCCTCCGGTGCAGCGCGGTCTGATCATCGGCGACGTCGAGGCGGCTGGCACCCCGATCATCTTGATCCACGGGATCATCGACAACCACACTGTCTTCGCATTCCTGCGCAGGGCCTTGAACCGGCGTGGTTTCGGCCGGGTCATCACCTTGAACTACTCGCCGTTGTCCGACGACATCCCGCGGGTGGCACGTCGCCTTAAGTCGCTGGTCGAGAAGGTCCGCCGAGAGACCGGCTACGAGCGGGTCCACGTGATCGGACACTCGATGGGTGGGGTTGTCGCCCGCTACTACGTGCAGTGCCTCGGCGGGGACAACCGGGTGCACACGCTGGTGACCCTCGGATCGCCACATGCCGGCACGATGCCCGCCTACCTGGTGCCGCATTCGGTGGTCAAGCAGATGCGGCCGGGTAGCCCGATCGTGCAGGAACTCGACGCTCCGGCGCCAGGGTGCCGCACCCGGATGGTCGCGATCTGGTCGGACCTGGATCAGATGATCATCCCCAAGCGCAACGCCCGGATCGTCCACCCGGACCTCAACGCGCGCAATGTCTTCTTCCGCGGGGTGGGCCACATGTCTTTCCCGGTCGATGGCCGGGTGGTTCATGAGATCTGCACGACCTTGGCCCAACTCGACCCCGATGGTTCCACGCTGGTCAGAGGCACCACGTCGATCGGCAGCAGCACCGGCCGGATAGTTGAGCCAGAAATGACGCCGCGATCACGTCGACAGGCTCGAACGGGTGTGGCCGAGTAGCCGGTTGCTGCTTGAGTCGGTCGGGGATGTGGAAAACCGACAACCTAATCGCCGGAAAACCGCATGGCCCAATCGAGTGCCCGGGGATTGTGGCTGTTGTGGGAGCCGATCTGCGTACTTTTGCGGTTGGCGTACCCCCTTGATCAACCCGAAATGTACGCCAAATTCACCATCTTTGGGATATTTCGGGCGCTGAACCGTACCTTTGGGGTTGATCAAGGGGGTTCAGGCCTGCGCCCCAACCCGAAAAGTACGCCGACGGGACCCAGGAATTAAGCTACAGCCTCCGAAAGCCGCGAACTCGGATCCTCAGAGGAAGGCGGCCGGGTCGCGCTGGGTTCCGTTCTTCAGCACCTCGAAGTGAAGGTGCGGACCACTGGAGTTTCCGGTGCTGCCGACGCTACCGATCCGCTGACCCCGCAGGACCCGGTCACCAGCGTTCACATTTGCGCTGGTGAGGTGGGCGTACAGGGTCTCCACGCCGTTGTCGTGGCGCACGATGATGTGGTTGCCGTAGGCGCCGCCCCAGCCGGCTTCGACGACCTTGCCGGCAAGTGCGCTGAACACCGGGGTGCCGCTCGGTGCGGCAAAGTCGAGGCCCGTGTGGTGCCCGGAGGACCAACTGCCGCCGGCCTGCCCGAAACGGGCGGAGTAGTGGAAGTTCGTCGTGGGAGTGAACATCGGGCCGCTGGACCGCTGGGCACGAAGTTTGGCGCGCTTGGCCGCGGCGATCTCCATCTGCTTGGCCTTTTTCGCGGCCAAGGCCATCTGGTCCGGCGTGAAGTCCAAGGGGGAGTCCGAAGGCTGCGTGGCAACCGCCGGGTCAACCTTGGCAACCGGGTTCGCGGTCGAGGAGGAGGCCGCTCCGACCACCAGCGCACCGGCGACAATTGCGACGCCGCTTGTGACGATGGCTTTCTGGACGCCTTCGGTGGTAATCATTGGGATCTCCTTCCTCGTTCGTGGTGCCCGATCAGGGCGCGACCAATCGTGGGGTGCCGCACATCATTGAGGTGCGGCTCACACTCACTCGCCGCGCAGGAACGGCCGGGGGTCGAGCTTCTTGCCCTGCTTGCCGCGGACCTCGAAGTGAAGGTGCGGACCGGTGGAGTTGCCGGTGCTGCCGACAGTTCCGATCTTCTGACCGGCCTGCACGCGCTTGCCCTTCTTGGTCTTGATCTTGGTCATGTGGGCGTAAAGGCTGCGCTTGCCGTCGGTGTGCTTGATGATGACGGCCTTGCCGTAGGCGCCGGCCCAGCCTGCGAAGGTCACTTTGCCGTCGGCGACGGCGTCGATCCGGGTGCCGCGGGGAGCAGCGAAGTCCAGGCCGGTGTGGTGCCCGGAGGACCAGCGCGAGCCTCGTTGGCCGAACTTGGCCGACAGGCGGTAGTTGGTAGTGGGCAGCTCGGTGAACACCGCAGCGGCCTTCGCGTTGCGGTCCTTCTCGACTGCCATGGCAGGAGCGGCAGCGGGGACCATGAGGGCGGCTGCAAGGGCGGTACCGATGAGGGGTGCGGTCTTCTTCATGACCCTGTGATGCTCGGTTGCGCGCTCAACTAACCCCAGGATTTCCGGCAATTCGGGCAAATAGCCGGTGATCTACCTCACCGGCGCGTGACCCCGGCCACCTCGCCCGGCTGTCGCGAAGTTACGCGGACACGCCGGCGTGTCGCGTCAACTTCGCGACATTGGACAACGAGCGGTGAAAGTTAGACCTTCTCCACCGGGGCGTACCGCAGCAGAAGGCGCTTCACGCCCTCACTGCCGAAGTCGATGTGCGCCTCGGCCTTGTCTGCCGAGCCCGCGGTCGACACCACCGTGCCAAGCCCGAACTTGGGGTGCAGGACGTTGTCCCCAGCCGTCAGCGACAGGATCGGACCCGACGTGCGCCGGGCTGAACCTGCGGCCTGGGCCAGCGCCGGAGCCGCCCCCCTGCCGCCAGCGCTGGGTCGCCGCGACAGGTCGCGCCCGGTGCGCCGCCAGTCGACGAGATCCGCGGGCAGCTCCTCCAGGAACCGGCTCGGCGGATTGGCCTGCGGGGTGCCGAACTGCATGCGCATGGAGGCCCGGCTGACATGCAGTTGCTTGCGCGCCCGGGTGACTCCGACATAGGCCAGTCGCCGCTCCTCCTCCATCTCCTTGGGGTCGTCCAGCGAGCGCGCGTGCGGAAAGACGGACTCCTCCAACCCGGTCAGGAACACGGCATCGAACTCCAGACCCTTGGCCGTGTGCAGAGTCATGAGCGTGACCAGACCGCCCTCATGGGCGGGAACGTCGTCGGCTTCAGCCACCAGCGCCACTCGCTCCAGAAAGTCCGCGAGCTGGCCGTCGGCGTTGTCATTGACGAACTCCCGCGCCACGGAAGCGAGCTCCGCGAGGTTCTCCAGCCGGGATTCGTCCTGTGGGTCGTTGGAGGCCTGCAGTTCGGCGACGAGGCCTGACTGCTCCAGGACCGCCTCCACCATCTCCTCGGGGTCGGCGCCGGAATCGAGCACCATCCGCAGTTCATCCAGCAACGCCAGGAAGCCGCCGATCCGGGTGTCACTGCGCGTGCCGATGCCAGCCTCCTCGCGACGACGAAGCGCCGCTTCGAAGGTGATCTGCTCGCGGGCCGCGAGCTGCGAGATCTGCTCCACCGTTCGGTCGCCCAGTCCCCGCTTGGGAACGTTGAGGATGCGGGTCAGCGCCACGTCGTCCTCCGGGTTGGAGATCACCCGAAGGTAGGCCAGCGCGTCGCGGACCTCCTTGCGCTCGTAGAACCGGACGTTGCCGACGATCCGGTAACGCAGACCGGATCGCAGAAGAACCTCTTCCAGGGGCCGCGACTGCGCATGTGTGCGGTAGAAGATCGCAATCTCGCCGGGATCCACTCCATCGGCGGTTAGCCGCTTGATCTCGTTGACGACAAATGCCGCCTCATCCCGGTCGTCGTCGCCCACGTATCCGACGATCTTGGCGCCGTCCCCGGCGTCAGTCCACAACCGCTTGTCACGCCGGCCCGCATTGTGGGCGATCAAGGCATTGGCCGCCGACAAGATCGTCTGGGTCGAGCGGTAGTTCTGCTCCAGCAGCACAACCTCCGCGCCGGGGAAGTCCTTCTCGAACTCCTCGATGTTGCGCACATCGGCCCCGCGGAAGGCGTAGATCGACTGATCGGAGTCACCGACCACGCACAACTCGGCGGGATCCAGACCGCCCGACTCCTGACCCACGAGGCGGCGGACAAGCTCGTACTGCGCCCGGTTGGTGTCCTGGTACTCATCGATCAGGATGTGAGCGAACAGTCGGTGGTAGTACGCCGCGACCTCGTCGAACAAGGTCAGCACGGCCACGGTGTTGCCGATCAAGTCATCGAAGTCCATCGCCCCTGCGCGGTGCAGTCGCTCGGTGTAGAGGCGGAACACCTCCGCAAGAACCTCCTGGGCCTCGGTCTCCGGCACGAAGGACTCATGGTCGATGAGCTCGTTCTTCAGCCCGGAGATCTGGTGCTGCAGGCCGCGCGGACGATACTTGCGCGGATCGAGGTCGAGGTCTTTGCCGATGTTGGTGATCAGTCGGCGGCTGTCGTCGGTGTCATAGATCGAGAAGGAACTCGGGAAACCCAGGTGGTGGGCCTGCCTGCGCAGGATCCGCACGCAGGCACTGTGAAAGGTGGAGACCCACATACGCTGTCCGACCGGACCCACGTGCGCGGTGACCCGGTCCTTCATCTCCGCGGCCGCCTTGTTGGTGAAAGTGATCGCCAAGATCTCCGAGGGCACTGCCTGACCCTCGGCCAGCAGATGCGCGATCCGCCGCGTGAGCACGCGGGTCTTGCCTGAACCCGCTCCGGCCACGACAAGGATCGGCCTGCCACGATGTGTGACTGCCGCTGCCTGCTGGGGGTTGAGGTCTGAAAGAAGGTCGTCCACCACGCCTGAGTGTAGG
>JALOLM010000003.1 GCA_025455985.1 Candidatus Nanopelagicales bacterium
GCGAAGGTCTCGGCGAAACTGAGAATCACCAGAAGAATTGACGTCGCAGCCCACATCGATGCGCTGGCACCAGCGATCCTTGCCGCCCGGGCAGACGCGGTGGCAAGCAGGTGCTTCGCCGACGGCAGCAGAGCCGCAGCAGCGAGCAGGAAACCCACCGTAACCACCGCCTCCAGGTACCAGACGGTGCGGACGATCGGAAGGCTCACCTGCACCCCCGCAGATGTCTCCGGCAACCCCGACAGTGGGGTGCGGATGTTGAAGTCCCCCAGCAGCGATCCGACGAGCAACCCGGCACCAGCCGCAGCTCCCGCTCCGCAAGCGAGCCACCAGAGTCTGACGCGACTGGACGTCGCCGTTGCCGCCGCCGTCACCGTGATCTTCGCCTAATCGCTGCCACGATGGAGACAAGGACCGCGAGGGTAGCCGCCACGACAACGGCAACGGTGAGACCGCCGTCCTCACCCGGATGGGCAGAGACGGGGCTGGCCGACGCGGTGGTGGGGGTTTGAGGGAGATCGGCTTCGCCCTGCTTGGGGGACGGAGCGTTTGAGTTGATCGCCTTCCGATTGAGTCGATAGGTGAAGCCGTCCCCGAGAACGTGCCCCTCAGCGGAGACGATCTGGAACGTGACTGTGTAGGACCCATGGACCGCACCGGGCAGGACATCGATTCGGGCGAGGTTGTCGCCGCTGGTGAAGGAGGCGGGAACGTCGTATCTGATGCCGTCTGGTCCAGTGACCGTTATCTCGCCAGATTCCGGTTCGACTCCCTTGACGAAGACGAGTTCGATTTCATCAGGCGATTCGCCCAGCACCGCTCCGGCGGCCGGTGAGGACGTGACCAGTTCGCTGTGGGCATCGGCAACGCCGGACGTCAGGACGAACGCGATCGCGGAGGCAGCCAGGAGACTGATCTTCGATACCCGTCCGGAACGGCTATGAGTGGGACCACGTTGAGTGCGGCCACCAAAGAAGTACGGGCTCGCGCGCCGTTGCCCGTCTTGCTCGTTGCTGAAGATCGCGACCTCCGTTCAGGTTGATTCAGCGTTGGGATGGGGCTCAATCGCCTGAGACCTTCGCTGAGTCGTGGCCATCGGGAGCGTCAACAAGAACTTCGACCCCCGACTTGGTCCGTCGCTTGAGGCGCTGAGGCTGCCTCCATGCAGATCGGCAATTGCCTTGCTGATGGTGAGACCGACTCCAGATCCTGATCGATCCCGATCACGGGCCGAATCTCCCCGGAAGAAGCGCTCAAATGCGTGGAGGAGTTGATCGGGTGTCATGCCTTCCCCATCGTCGGCGACGATGATGTGAATCTCTTCGCCGACCGCCCTAACCGACATGGAGACGACGCCGCGAGTGGGAGTGTGCCGCAGCGCATTCGACAGAAGATTGGACAGGACCTGGGCGATCCGCAGTCGATCTACTGTCACCGTGAGCCCGGGCGGCTTCGGAGCAACGGTCACCAGGTTGACGTTCTTGCGAGCGTACTGGTCACGAGCAGCCTCAGCCGCTTCGTCGATCAGATCGTCCACAAGCACCGATGACTTGCGCAATGACAACTGCCCCTCCTCGGCTACAGACACCTCAGAGATATCCGCTGCGAGACGCGCTAGCCGCCCGGTTTGTCCCGCTAGCACGTCGACCACCTCGTCGTTGACGGATGCAACACCATCTCGCAGCGCATCGTGGTACGTCATAAGCGTGGCAATGGGTGTGCGCAACTCATGAGCGAGATCAGCCAGGAGGCGGCGACGCGTCACTTCGGTTTGCTCAAGACGTATGGCCATCGAGTTGAAAGCCTCGGACAAGGTGTCAAGTTCAGTCCCCACGCCGGTGACCGGCACCCTGGTGTCGTAATGACCACGGCTGAGCTCTCGGGCTGCGTGCGTCAAACTACTCAGTGGCTGACGAAGCCGTCGGGTGATCCACCAGCTGACCGCGAGGGCGAGGGCACTGGATACCGCGAGTGCGACCCCCAACGAAATGAGGGAGGCATCCGCGTATGCCTCTTCGACGTGGTCTAGGTCCGCCGCTCCGGGCGTGTGCCCTGCCGCAACCAGGTGATCATGAAAGAACGGGGGTCCTATCACGGCGGCAACCAGGCCCGCTGTAACAATCCCGACCACCACGACTAGGGCATAGCTGAGGAACAGCCGACTAGTCAGGCTGCGGCTCAACACCGGTGGCCGTCGGGGCAAGAATGGCATCGGACTACCCTCTCGCCATTCGGTAGCCAATGCCGCGGATCGTCGCTATGAATCGAGGATCGTCAGCGCGCTTCTGCAACTTCTGACGAATGTGCGCCACGTGCACGTCCACAACGTGCTCATCTCCTACCCAGGAGCTGTTCCACACTTCGTCAAGGATCTCGCGCCTCGTGAGCACTTGACCTGGCCGTGCCGCCAGGGCACTCAGGATGTCGAACTCTGTGCGAGTCAGCGGGATCGAGTGCCCCGCACGCATGACCTCTCGGCCTTCAAAGTCGATGCTGATATCGTCGATCAGAAATGGAAGCTGCCTGGGCGAATGTGGAACACCTGAGGACCTACCAGAGCGGGGACGACGCAGCACGGCTTGTACCCGGGCAACGACCTCGCGGATGCTGAATGGCTTGACGATGTAGTCATCTGCTCCCGCAGATAGTCCGAGAAGTCGGTCTACTTCATCACCCCGTGCAGTGAGCATCAGTATGTAGCAGTCACTGAAGGTTCGGATAGCTCGACAAACCTCCACACCATCCATCCCAGGGAGGCCGAGATCCAGGATCACCACATCTGGATCGTCGGCTCGTGCACGGGCCAGCGCCTCAGGGCCGGTGTGTGCCTGAGCCGTTCGTAGGCCAGCACGCGACAGGTAGGTCGCGACCATCGCAGCCAGGGCCCGCTCGTCATCCACGACAAGGGCGAATGGGCTGTCGGGAGCCGGGGTAGCCATGAGGTTGAGTGTCCCCCAGAGCCTTCCTCAAGGATGCGCTGGCTGCTCGGAGTGGGGGATCTTGATCGAATCTCAACTCACCAAGCGCTCTGTCTACCGGACCGGATGACAAGATGGCGACGGACATCCCGGGCTAAGCTGTGAGTTCTGCCCATCAGGCTCGGGTACCCCCTGACCAGAGTGGACGCTTACCGGTGCTTCGCACGAAACTCATCGCCGTGGCCGGCGCCGGCCTGCTTCTTCTGGTCGCCGGTTGCTCAGGCGAATCAAATCCTGCGGGTGTCAGGCTGACCGGAGACGACGGGCCGAGTTACGTCGCATCCGATGGCTCCAGTCGGGTCATAAGGGTCGACCAGCGGCTGCCAGCACCCGCTGTCTCTGGGGTCACCTTGGAAGGTCAAGACCTAGCTCTCGCAGACTTTGCCGACGAAGTTGTGGTGGTCAATGTCTGGGGCTCTTGGTGCTCTCCTTGCCGAGCCGAGGCGCCGATCCTGCAGGAGGTCTACTCCGAAACCCGGAAGCGCGGGGTCGAATTTCTTGGCATCAACACACGCGATCAGAAGGCGGCAGCTATCGCCTTTGAGAAGAACTTTGGCGTGACGTATCCGAGTCTGGTCGACGAGACGGGTGAGCTGCAGCTTGCCTTCCGCGAGTTTCTGCCGTCCAACGCGATCCCGTCCACTTTGATCATCGATCGGGACGGGCTCGTAGCCGCACGTGTCCTGGGGGCGACCACGTACTCGCAGTTGACTGATCTCGTCGACCAGGTCGCCTCGGAGCGCTGATGCTCAGCGCGCTACTTGTAGACCCAGTCGAAACAGTAGTCGGCGGATCACTGCTGCTCGCAGCCCTCTTTGCTTTCGCCGCCGGGATCGTCTCATTCGCCTCACCCTGCGTCCTACCTCTGGTACCGGCGTACATGGGGTACGCCACAGGGATGATCGGCGTCGATTTAGGCAACGCCAAGCGGGGACGACTTCTACTCGGCACGGCGCTCTTCATCGCCGGGTTCAGCGTTGTCTTTGTCTCGTATGGTGCGCTCTTCGGCGGCCTCGGCTCGGCGCTGCTCGAGTACACCCAGGTGATCACCCGCGTGCTCGGTGTGTTCACCATCATGTTCGGGCTGGCCTTCATGGGATTGATCCCCTGGCTCAATCGAACGTGGGAGCCGACCCAGAACACGTCGATGGGTCTGGTTGGCGCTCCACTTCTCGGCGTTCTCTTCGGCATCGGCTGGACTCCGTGCATCGGCCCGACACTCGCCGCAGTCCAAGCGTTGGCGATCGAGTCTGCGAGCGCTGGACGCGGTGCCGCACTGGCGGCCGTGTACTGCATCGGTCTCGGGTTGCCGTTCTTGCTCGTCGCCCTCGCTTTTCGAAAGGCATTCGGTGCTATGACCTGGATGAAGCGCCACTACACGGTGTTGATGCGGATCGGGGGTGGAATGCTCGTGCTGCTCGGCTTCCTCATGGTGACCGGCCAGTGGGCTGAGATCTCCATCCAGATGCGCATCTGGACGGCAAACTTCGGGGTGCCGTTCTGATGCCCGCTGATCAGCTGAACGCGCTAACGAAGTCAGAACCCGAAGCCGCCCCAGCACGTCAACCCGCGCTCGGCATCCTCGGCGGGCTCCGGTGGATGTGGCGCCAACTGACATCGATGCGCACCGCCCTGATCCTGCTTTTCCTCATGGCGCTCGGGTCGGTTCCAGGGTCGGTGTTTCCGCAACGTGGCGCGTCACCCCTGCGCGTTGGCCAGTACTTGCAGGACCACACGACGATCGGTCCATGGCTCGATCGCCTTAGCATGTTCGACGTCTACGCATCTTCGTGGTTCGCCGCGATCTACCTGCTACTCATGGTGTCGCTGGCCGGCTGCATCTTGCCACGCTGCCTTCATTATGCGCGCAACCTTCGGTCGGTACCTCCCGCGACCCCTCGAAACCTGGCGCGGATGCCCGAGCACCGAAGTTTCTACACCACGGCGATCGAAAGTGACGTCGTGGATGCGGCTATCGCGTCGCTGCGCCGTGCTCGGTTCCGGCTTCGACCCGCCGCGGCGTCCAGTGACACTGGCGTCAGTGACGTCGGCAGCAGTGTCGCTGCGGAGAAGGGATACGTGCATGAGTTCGGCAACCTGGTCTTTCACCTATCGATCCTGCTGCTGCTCGTCGGCGTGGCCTGGGGCTCCTGGTTCGGCTACCGCGGCACCGTGATCATCGTCGAGGGTGAAGGCTTCGCCAACACCTTGACTCAATATGACGACTTTGTACCTGGACGCGGATTCTCGACCGGTCTGCTCGCTCCGTTCTCATTCACCATGGACGCCTTCGATGCAAAGTTTCTCGAAGATGGGCCAAACCGTGGCCAGCCCGACCAGTACACCGCTGATGTGACCTATCGTGAGCGTCCTGGCGCCGAGCTGCAAGCCGAACGCATCGAGGTCAACAAGCCCTTGGGAGTCAACGGGGCCAAGGTATTCCTGCTTGGACACGGATACGCCCCCGCGTTCACCGTCCGCGATGGAGAGGGAATTGTAGTCTTCTCGGGAGCAGTGCCGGCGCTGCCGCAGGATCCGGCGTTCACCTCCGAGACCGTGGTGAAAGTGCCAGACGCCCAACCCGAGCAGCTCGGGTTCAACGTCACGGCCACGCCAACCGCCCCAGACAAAGTCGACCCCGCGACCGGTCCCAAGTCGATCTTCCCGGAGGCCAACGACCCCCGCGTCTACCTGGGTGCGTGGACCGGTGATCTCGGGCTCGACTCCGGCGTCCCGCAAAACGTCTACCAACTCGACAGCTCGGACATGGAGCAGCTGGGCCGAAAGGACCTGGGCGTCGGCGAGACCTGGACGCTGCCCGATGGTCGCGGCTCCATCACGTTCGACGGCCTCGGTGAGTTCGCGAACATGCAAGTCGCCTACGACCCGGGACGCTGGCTGGCCCTGATCGCCACCGTTGCGGCCATGGTCGGGATCTCCCTCTCTTTGCTGGTACGCCGACGCCGACTATGGGTGCGTGCAACGGCCGATGTTGACGGACGTACCCTCGTCGAGGTGGCCGGGCTGGCCCAGACTGAGTGGGCGGCCCTGGCTCAAGAGGTGGATGCTGTGGTGGGCGAGCTGCCAGGCGCCCCAGCGGCCGTGGAGGTGCGAGGGTGAGTAGCGAGACATGGGCTTACACGAGTAACGCGCTGGTGTACAGCACGATCATCGTGCTGTCGTTCGCGCTGCTGGCCTTCGCTGCCGACCTTGCCGTCGGAACTGGCCAAAAGCGCGCCGACGCCGCAAAGCCGCGTCGCTCCTCGCTAGGCCGACAAGCCACGAGCGGGAGCGGCGGTAACGCCGGCGGGGCCACCGTGACCGTTGCCGCACCTCCGTTGCCTGACGTGCAGCGGTGGGCCAGGGTCGGAGTCTCGCTGACCACGCTCGCAGCGGCGCTCGCCGTCGGGGCTGTCATCACTCGCGGGATCTCGGTGGAACGGCCACCGTGGGGAAACATGTACGAGTTCACGGTCACCGCAGTGGCCACGATGCTCGTCATCTGGGTGGCGATGCTGCCGACCCGGCCTGAGTGGCGCGATCTCGGCATCTTGGTGGTGCTCTTCAACCTGCTCTTGCTTGGGGTAGCGGTATTGGTGCTGTACACCGAGGCTGCCCAGCTCGTCCCCGCGCTGAAGTCGTATTGGCTGTGGATCCATGTGACGGCAGCCATCATCGCGAGCTCAGTCTTCACTGTTGGGTCGTTGGCGTCGGTGCTCTACCTGTTCTCCGAGCGCTACGAGCGCCGAGCTGCTGCTGGGTCAGCAGGAGACGTCCGGGACTGGATCGGCGCGCGGTTACCGGCGTCCGACCAACTCGACAAGGTGGCCTACCAGACGATCTCGTTCGCCTTCCCACTGTGGTTCTTCGCCGTTGTGGCTGGTGCTGTGTGGGCCGAGGATGCCTGGGGACGCTATTGGGGTTGGGATCCGAAAGAGGTGTGGGCGTTCGTCACCCTGGTGATCTACGCGGCTTACCTGCACGCGCGGGCGACTGCTGGCTGGCGGGGGCGTCGGGCGGCGATCATCGCCATCGTCGGGCTCACGGCGTTCCTGTTCAGCTACTTTGGCGTCAACATCTTCTTCGTCGGCCTGCACTCCTACGGTGGAACGTAACCAAGTCCTCGTGAGTCCCGACCCCCAACTCATGCTTCGGGTACGGGCCCAATCCCGAAATCCGTGCGATAGCGGCATCAGTCACTCCGAGTCACGGGGCCACCGTGAGCTTCTCCGACAAAGGATCCTCCGTTGCCAGCTATACCCACGGTGGGTATAGTCCAACAAATACCTACCCGGGGTATCTGAGGAGGAGTCGGGGCGCAATGGACGCAACCAAACCCGGTTACATAGCAAGCAAGGACGCCCACCTCAAGCGGCTTCGCCGGGTCGAGGGTCAGGTGCGTGGACTGCAGCGCATGGTGGAGTCCGATACGTATTGCATCGAGGTCCTCACTCAGGTGTCGGCCGCAACCAGAGCCTTGGAGTCGTTCGCCCTGCTCCTGCTCGACGAGCACCTGTCGCACTGCGTCACCGAGGCCATCGGTGTCGGCGGAGACACTGCCGAGACAAAGATCAAAGAGGCGTCCGCGGCCATCGCACGCCTTGTCCGTTCATGACTTTGAACTTCCCAGAGAAGAGACTCGCCATGATCAGCACCACCTACCGAGTTGACGGGATGACCTGCGGACACTGCGTGGCTGCGGTCGCTGCCGAACTCAACGCGTTGGACGAGGTCAGCTCCGTCACCGTCGATCTCGTGCCAAGCGGAACGTCGGCCGTCACAGTCACCGGTTCGACCCCATTGACCAGCGCTCAGGTCACCGCCGCTCTGGATGAGGCGGGCGACTACCACCTCTCCAAGACCTCGCAATGATCTACGGACACCCGGGATAGGTCCCATCATGAGCGCCGTGACCACAGATACCGAGGTCCCGACCCGCACGCTCGAGTTGTCCATCGGCGGGATGACCTGCGCCTCCTGTGCTGCCCGCGTGGAGAAGAAGTTGAACAAGCTTGACGGCGTCATGGCGACAGTTAACTACGCGACGGAGAGGGCGAAGGTCACCTACTCCGAGGCAGTCTCCCCCGAGACGTTGGTGCAGACCGTCGAGGCCACCGGATACACCGCAACCGTGCCGGCGTCGACGGCGTCGCTCAGCGTGCCGGGCTTCGAGACGATCGATCCAGGGGACAAGGAGACCGCCAACCTCAGACAACGCCTGTTGATCTGTATCGCCTTAACCCTGCCCGTCCTCGTGCTGTCGATGATCCCGGCGGCGCAGTTCACCAACTGGCAGTGGCTGTCGCTGACGCTCGCTTCTCCGGTCGTAATCTGGGGCGCTTTGCCCTTCCACACTGCGGCCTGGACCAATGCCCGCCACGGTGCGGCCACCATGGACACGCTGATCTCAGTCGGTGTTCTCGCCGCGTACACCTGGTCTCTATACGCGCTCTTTCTCGGCGACGCCGGCATGCCCGGGATCCGCATGGACTTCACGTTTGTGCCCTCGATGGGTGGTGGTCACGATGAGATCTACCTCGAGGTCGCCTCCGCTCTCACGGTGTTCATCCTCGCTGGTCGATACTTCGAAGCCCGCGCGAAGACCCGCTCAGGAGCGGCGCTGCGCGCCTTGCTCGACATGGGCGCCAAGGAGGTCGCCGTCGTGCGCGACGGTGTCGAGATACTCGTCGGAGTCGATCAACTGGTCGTAGGCGACACCTTCGTCGTCCGTCCCGGGGAGAAGATCGCCACTGACGGTGTCGTCGTCGAGGGCGCCTCAGCGGTCGACGCATCGATGCTGACCGGAGAGTCCGTACCAGTCGACGTCACTGCAGGGGACGCCGTCGTGGGAGCCACCGTCAACGTCGGCGGACGCCTGGTCGTTTGCGCCACGCGCATCGGAGCCGACACCCAGTTGGCGCAGATCGCCCGCCTCGTCGAGGACGCGCAGAACGGCAAGGCTGACGTGCAACGTCTTGCCGACCGAGTATCCGCCGTATTCGTGCCCGTCGTCATGGGTTTGTCGCTCGCGACCCTTGTCGGCTGGCTAGTGACCGGGCACGGCGCGACCGCCGCATTCACCGCCGCTGTCGCCGTGCTGATCATCGCCTGTCCGTGCGCACTCGGCCTGGCCACCCCAACCGCCCTGATGGTCGGCACCGGACGTGGCGCCCAACTCGGAATCATCATCAAAGGGCCTCAGGTCTTAGAGTCGACCAGGATGGTCGACACCATCGTGCTGGACAAGACCGGCACTGTCACCACCGGGAAGATGAGCCTTCTCTACGCCTTCCCCGAAATCGGGATGGACGCCACCGAGCTTGTGCGGTTGGCTGGCGCGCTCGAGGACGCATCAAGGCATCCGATTGCCAAGGCCATCGCTCAAGCCGCGGGCACACATGCCGCCGCCGCAGGTGACCCGTTGCCCAAGGTGGAGAACTTCACCGATCACAACGGGCTCGGTGTGTCCGGCGTCGTGGCTGGCCACGCAGTGATTGTTGGACGACAGCGCTGGCTTGCTGAGCAGTGGTCCCTCCGTCCCGAACCCGAGCTCGTCGCCGCCGCGGAGGCGGCGGAGGTCGAAGGCCGCACCCCAGTATGGGTCGGCTGGGATGGGGAAATTCGTGGACTCCTCGTAGTCGCCGACAGCGTGAAGGACACGTCCGCCGAGGCCGTCGCCGATCTCCGCCAACTAAATCTGTCGCCTGTTCTACTCACCGGTGATAACGCCCGGGCCGCCCAGTCCGTAGCGGCAGAGGTCGGCATCGACGAAGTCATCGCCGAAGTGCTTCCCTCCGACAAGGTCGATGTCGTCAAGCGACTTCAAGGCGAGGGTCGGGTCGTAGCTATGGTCGGAGACGGCGTCAACGACGCTGCTGCGCTCGCCCAACCCGACCTCGGCCTGGCGATGGGCAGCGGCAGCGACGTAGCCATCGAAGCTTCTGACTTGACCCTGGTACGAGGAGACCTACGCTCAGCGGCAGACGCCATCCGGCTCTCCCGCGCGACACTGCGCACCATCAAGGGAAACCTGTTCTGGGCCTTCGCCTACAACATTGCGGCGCTGTCGCTGGCAGCTTTGGGATTTCTCAATCCATTGATCGCCGGGGCCGCGATGGCATTCAGTTCAGTCTTCGTAGTCTCGAATAGCCTGCGACTGCGCCGGTTCCAACCCTGATCCGACCGGAACAGCCCGTCATCACGACGGGTGCTCAGTCCAGATCACGTCCCCTCCCCTCTGCTCTCTCGCATTCGAGGGTCTTGCGATGGGTCGGCGACGCTGCAGCAGCCCCGGGCACGGACACGACCGGTGAGACCACCGACGATCAGGGCCACGAGGAACACCATGACGACTCCGCCGATGAGGTACTCGATCACGAAGACACCTCCTTGAGAGCCGCGGACTCGCCGGCCGGGAGGTGAAGTCGTTTCAGCATCAGGGCGTTGACTGCCACCAGCAATGACGATCCGGACATGGTTAGAGCAGCTATCTCAGGACGCAGCACCAGACCGAATGCGGGCTCGAACACTCCGGCCGCGATGGGAAGGGCGACCGCGTTGTAGCCGATTGCCCACCCGAGGTTCTGTCGCATCTTGCGGCGGGTGCCGCGACCGATCTCGATGGCAACGGGCACGTCCAGGGGATCAGATCTCATCAACACGACATCAGCGGTTTCGATGGCCACATCTGTGCCTGCACCGATCGCGATTCCCAGGTCGGCTTGGGCGAGGGCGGGTGCGTCATTGACGCCATCACCGACCATGGCTACACGTCGCCCGGTGCCCTGCAGCTGGCTGATCACGGCCGCCTTGTCGCCAGGGAGGACCTCTGCGATAACGGTGTCGATCCCGAGTTGGGCACCGATCCGATCAGCGGTTGCCTGGTTGTCGCCCGTGAGCATGACGACCTTGATTCCAGAGGCGTGCAACGCTGCCACGGCCGGCGCCGCGGTCTCCCGTGCGGCGTCAGCGAGCGCGATCACCCCAACTGCGCGGCCGTCTACCGCAACGAGGATGGCGGTACGTCCGGAGGCAGCTAGGCCCGCATGCCTTTCTGCTAGGTCTGTCAGGTTCACCGACTCGTCGGCCATGAGTTTTGCGGTGCCGACCAGTACCCGATGCCCATCCACGGTCGCGATGGCGCCGTGGCCAGGCACACTCAGGAAGTCGTCCGCAGCCAGGACCTCGGCGCCTGAACCCTTGGCATGTTCAACGATGGCGTCTGCTAGCGGGTGTTCGCTCTCCCGTTCCACGGCGGCCGCCAGGGCCAGCATGGTTGCCTCGTCGATCGCTTCGACTACTACGTCGGTAACCTCCGGCTGCCCCTTCGTCAGGGTGCCGGTCTTGTCCATCACAACCGTGTCGATACCAGCGGAGGTTTCCAGGGCGGTGGCGTTCTTGAAGAGCACACCCCGCTGTGCCCCCAAACCGGAGCCGACCATGATGGCGGTCGGTGTGGCCAGACCCAGGGCGTCTGGGCAGGTGATGACGACGACGGTAATGGCGAAGAGCATGGCCTCGTCAACCGAGCTACCTGTCGCGAGCCAAGCCGCGAACGTGAGCGTCCCGCCGATGAGTGCGACGAGTACCAGCCAAAAGGCGGCACGGTCCGCCAGCCGCTGACCGGGTGCCTTGGAGTTCTGAGCTTCTTGTACCAACGCGACGATCTGGGCGAGTGCGGTGTCAGCCCCCACCTTCGTCGCCTGCACACGAAGCGTCCCGGTGGTGTTGACGGAGGCACCTATCACCTCAGACCCGGCGGTCTTGGTCACCGGAAGGCTCTCCCCAGTGACCATGGACTCATCCACCTCTGACTCACCGGCCACCACAAGACCGTCGACCGGAATCTTCGACCCGGGACGGATCAGCAGCACATCACCGACCACGACTTCGGCGGTATCGACCTCAACCGGTTCGTCGCCGCGGATGACGACGGCCTTGGGTGGGGCGAGTTCGAGCAGGGTACGGATGGCGTCGTTGGCACCACCTCGGGCGCGCATCTCAAACCAGTGACCGAGGAGGACGAACGCTGTCAGGACGGTGGCGGCCTCATAGAAGACCTCGCCGCCGCCGGTGAACGTGACGACAACGCTGTAGCCCCAACCAGCCCCGACCGCCACGGCGACCAGCACCATCATGTCGAGGGTGCGGGCACGCAGCGCACGGTAAGCGCCGTCGAAGAAGATCCAAGCCGAGTAGAAAACCACCGGCAAACTCAGCAGCAACGAGAAGACATCATCCCGCAAGCCGAACGGTGCAGGAGTCGTGAAGCCGAGCACCTCAGAGCCGATCGGAGACCAGAGCAAGATTGGCACTGACAACACAGCAGCGACGAGGAAGCGTCGACGCATGTCGGCGACCATCGCGTCCATGGACATGCCACCGTGGTGACCACCGTGACCCATCGCGTCCTGCGCGGACATTCCACTCGGAGCGTCATGCCCAGCATGAGCGTCGTGCCCAGCGTGCACGTCGTGCCCTTCATGTGCCACGACGGCTGGGTGCGGTGACTCATGGGACCCGTCGTTGGGGAGGGCTGCCGGCGTCACGCGCGGTTCGGCCAAGGGATCGCAGATGTGGTCCGGTACTGGTCGTCCCGCACAGTGATAGCCGCAGTCGCGTACCCAGCCGGCCAACTCCTCCACTGACGTCACGCCGGCGTCGTACCTCACAGTGGCAGTCTGAGCGACCGGGTTGACGTCAACTGCGGTCACTCCCGGACGTCGAGACAGAACGACCTCAGCTACGGCCTTTTGGGAGGCCCACTGCACTCCAGAAACCTCAAGCACTGTGGTCCGACTGCTGGAACTCATCCGCTTGCTCCTCCGTACATTCGATCTGAGGTGGCGTGGGCTGGCACCTCAGTGACCGGCTACCCCAGTGATGCGGGGCGCAAAGGTCGCCCCCCCATCCGTTGACTCGTAGATGGTGTCGCCAGCTAGCACCACCAGGTGCTTCCCTTGCGCTGCCATCGCTGCTGGTTGACCCGGCACCGTGCCCACTTCGTCCCAGCTGGCACCCTCGTCAGTCGACGTGTGAACGATGCCGTCGGGGGTAACGCCATACAGGTGGCTCGGGGTCCAACTGAGGAGCGCGAGCAGCGGGGCTCCCGCGATGGGAGTGAATGACGTCCCGCCGTCGGAGCTGGCGACCGGTCCCTGCTCGGTGGTGCCGACGACCTTCTCAGCGTCCGTGGGGTTCACTGCCAGGTCATACAGTGGCGGGGTGCCCAAATCCGTCCACGTGGCACCGGCATCGGTTGAGCGGAGGAGCCGCCCGTCGCTCGAGGAGAGCCCTAGGAGGACGCGACCGGTCGTGCTCAATCGGTGGAAGTCCACCTGCCCCTCGAGAGAGACGCTGGTCCAGGTGACGCCATCATCGGTCGACTCCCGTAGCCCCAGATCCGCAGGCAGGTCCTGGCCCTCACCGGGGTGACCTGACGCGAACATTCGTTGACCAGCCAGAGCGAGACCCATCACGTCGAACGGAGGGTCGCTCACCAGCTGCGCTGCCTCGCCGTCAGACTGGGCCCACAATCCTTCATGAGTGCCCACAAGCAACCGATTGCCATCGAGCGTGAGGTTGTGTACGTGCTCCCACTCCGCCGGGGCCATCAATGGTCCCGCACCGGTTGACGAGCTTGCTCCGCCCTCTGTGGTTGTCGCTGCCGGCTGCTCCGGTGGCGTCTCCGTGCAGCCGGCTAGGGCAAGGACGCCTAATCCGGCCAACGCTACGCCAACGAGCCAATGGCGAGGCTTCACCTTGCCACCTCCATCATTGGGTGAGTAGTTGTTGCATCGTCTCGATCTCGACCTGTTGGGCTTGCACAACGTCCTCGGCCAGGGCTGTGACCTCGGCGGTGTTCGTGGTGTCCAGCACTTGCTGCGCCATCGTGATAGCTCCCTGGTGGTGGGCGATCATCATCTGCAGCCACATCTGGTCGAACTCGGCGCCCCGAGACGTGGCGAGCATCTTCATCTCCGCGTCGCTCATCATCCCGGCCGCTCCCATTCCTCCCATATCCATGTCCCCCATGTCGCCATCACCGCTTGGCATCGTCATCGGCGCCTCCCACTCCTGCAGCCACTGGGTCATCGTCTCCACCTCAGGGCCTTGTGCACCTTTGATCTGGGCAGCGAGGTCCTTTACCTGCGTGGACTGTGCGGACTTCGAGGCAAGATCTGCCATCTCGATGGCCTGCTGGTGGTGGGCGATCATCAGCTGAGCGAACGCCACGTCGGCGGCGTCTGCGGTGCTGGCCGATGATGTCGAGTTGGACCTGGACTCGCCCATTCCTCCCATGCCGCCGGTACTCGACTCATCGTTGGTCCCGCACGCAGTCAGAACTACTGCGAGTGCGAGGCCCGTGGAGGTGAGGGCGAGGGTGCGTGCGCGCATTGCGTGTGGTTCTCCTTGCGTTAGTCCCCGGAATCTGAACTCCGGAGGTCGTCTTGGCTAGGTCAGGTGAGGTAGTCCAGGCGGGTCATCATCCCCGCCTCGGCGTGGTAGGCGTTGTGGCAGTGGACCATCCACTGCCCAGGGTTATCTGCGGTCAGATCCACCTCGACGGCACCCATCGCCGGCACAAGGACGGTGTCCTTCCGCGGACCGCTACCTCCTGCTGGACCGATTTGGAAAGTGTGTCCGTGGACATGCAACGGGTGCGGCATCATCGAGTGGTTCTGGATCCGTAGTCGGGTCGCCTGGCCCTGTTTGACCATCAACGGGTCGGTGTTCTCATACGTCTGTCCGTTGATGGTCCAGAGGTACGGCGTCATCGACCCAGACAGCACCACATCCTGCACAGAGTCAGGGTCAGCGGCAGGCAGCGCGATTCCTGGTCCGGACTGCAGCATCTCAACGGTGAGTGGGTATCCATCGAGCTCGCTGGGCCGCCAGGAGGGTGCGGGCACTCTCCCTGCGCCGGTTCTGATCAAAGCCCGCGCCAGACCGGCTTTGCCCACTGGCTCGGCCACGAAGGGAAAGACACCATCGCCCAGAGTGACGATCGCGTCGTACCTCTCGCCCATGCCAATGCTCAGCGTCGAGGTAGTAACTGGCTCTACCGGGTAGCCGTCGGTGTGCGTGACCTTCAGGTCATGTCCGGTGAGTGCGACGTTGAAGATCGTGTCTGCGCCAGCGTTGATGAGCCGCAACCGAACTCGCTGGCCGGGCTTGCCGGTGAGCACGTCGGGGTCGTTGCTGGCACGGCCGTTGACCAGGTACAGCGGATACCTAACATCACCGCCGTCCATGCCGCCCATCCCCATGTCCCCCATCCCCATGTCCCCCATCCCCATGTCCCCCGAGTCCGAGGACTTCCCGGCAGCCTGGAGGTCGGCGTAGATCTGTTCGGGGCTGGGTCCGACGCCGTCGGTCCAATCGTCGAGGACGATGACCCATTCCGCGTCGTAGTCACCGGGCTCATCCCGGTCATCGACGATGAAGGGCGCGTACAGGCCACGGTCGAGCTGCAACCCCGAGTGCGGGTGGAACCAGTGGGTGCCTGGATCGGGTACAACGAAGTCGAAGGCGAACTCACCGCTGGTTGATACCTCGGGCGTTGTCAGGCCTGGAACGCCGTCCATGTCGTTGCGGATGGCGAGGCCGTGCCAATGGACGCTGGTCGCCTCTGGCAGGTCGTTCGTGAAAGCAATTTGGATACGGTCCCCGGCGGTGGCTCGCAATATCGGCCCGGGGACGGAGTCGCCGTACGCCCACGTGGAAACGACTCGACCACCGAGATCAGCTTGGATCGGTCGGGCCTGAAGGGCCAGGGATCGGACTCGACCGGTGGTGGCACGGGCCGCCTCCGCCGAGGCGATGGCACCCGGCCCGACCGGCGTCGGACCCGAGCCCAGACCGCAGGCCGAGAGCCCGGCAGCAGCACCGACGCCGAGTAGTCCGGCGAGCAGTTGGCGGCGTGAGGGATGTGGGCTGAACGGCATACCGCCTCCTTCTCAGGGTTGGGGGTTGGGGGTCGGGACCGACCTGGTGGGAACCTTTACTGTCGACCACGTACCTCGTACGTTGTCCGGACCTTCGATGAAGGTTCGATGAACCCCGCTGTCACCACCGGCGACCCGATCAGGCCGACCGGTCTGGCGCATCGAGCGGGCGCTCAGTTCCGGCGCGCAGCACATCTACCTCACGTTCGAGTTCAGCTAGGCGTACGTCGCGTGCGTCATCCTCGGCTGGCGTCGACTTGTGGTCCGACGAGTGTCCGCTCCCGTGTCCGTGGGACATCCCACGCATCATGAAGAGCATCATGAACGGACAGGCCAGCAAGATCAGCAGTGGCAGCCAGTTCTCCATCATCATCACCTCCCGGGTGACTTGCTTCGGTGATTCTCGACACCACTCTCGCCGACAGACCCAGGGGAACCGCCAGACGTTCGGTGTAGATATCGTGAAGGTTGCCGCTTCATGAAAACTTCACCGTCACCGACGGTCGATCCATACCGAGACGTCGCATCCTGGATGTACCGGCAAGCCACAGGAGGCGCACCATGATGGATTGGAACGACTACGGATTTGGCTGGAACGCCGGTCTCGGCATGCTCATGATGGTCGTCATCTGGGGCGGTCTTATCGCCCTTGGCGTCTGGACGGTCGCCCGTATCACCCGCGACCAGGAAAAGCCTCCCATTGAGGAGTCCCCTCGACAGATCCTCGATCGGCGCTTCGCAAGCGGTGAAATCGATGCCGAGCACTATGCCGAAGCCAGACGAATCTTGGAGGGGCGCGCCACGATCACCCCCACCCCGCACGCCTGACCGGACTACCGTCGTCCTCCGAGACCTAACAAAGTCGGAGGTTGCAGATGGCTGACCCGCTACGGGTGCTAGTCGTTGACGACGAGCAGGCATTGGCCAAAGTGGTCGGGAGCTATCTGGAGCGTGAGGGGTTCGCGGTCGACCTCGCCTACGACGGTCCCTCAGCAGTCGTGGCTGCACAAGACCATCGACCCGACCTCGTGGTTCTGGACCTGATGCTGCCAGGCTTTGACGGAATCGAAGTTTGCCGACAAATCCGTGTGTTCAGTGACGCCTACATCATCATGCTCACTGCCCGCGACGAGGAAGTCGACAAGGTCGTCGGGCTGTCGGTCGGTGCCGACGACTACCTGGTCAAGCCCTTCTCGCCAAGGGAGATGATCGCTCGAGTACGGGCCATGCTCCGCCGCCCCCGCACCGTTACCGGCCTCGCCCCCGATCCTCAGTCACACCCCGGGTTGGAGCCGTTGACTGTTGGGGACCTTGTGGTGGACACCGTCGCGCACCGTGCACTTCTGGGGGGTGCGGCACTCGACCTGACACGGACCGAGTTCGACCTTCTGGCCACCATGGCTGCCCACCCCCGGACGGCCTTTACCCGGCGCCAACTCATTGACGCCGTCTGGGGACCGGGATGGTACGGCGATGAACACGTCGTCGATGTTCACGTTGGACATCTTCGGCGCAAACTCGGTGATGACGCCAACAGTCCGACACACATTCGGACGGTCCGTGGTGTCGGCTACGGAATGGCGGCCGGGTGATGCGCCCTCCTCGTGGGCTCGCGTCCAGACTGATGGTTGCTCAGCTGCTAGTCATCGCAACCGGGGCATTTACCCTGGTCGTCGCCTCCGTGCTGGTCGCACCCGCACTCTTCTCCGAGCATCTGACTCGGACCGGCGAGGAGTCCCAGCAAGTTCAGCAGCACGCCGAGCAAGCGTTTGCCTCCTCGTTTGCGATCTCACTCGCGGTGGCGATGGTGGCATCGCTGACCGCCGCTGGGCTGGTGTCGTGGTTTATGGTGCGCCGCGTCGCAAGGCCAGTGGTAGCACTGGCAGATGCCGCAGATGCAGTCGCGGGGGGTGACTACTCGGTAACCGTACCCACCGGTGGTTTCGGCAGCGAACTGACCCGGCTCTCCACCGCCTTCGACCACATGGCCACCCGGCTCGCCGCCACCGACGCGACCCGCACCAGCATGCTCGCCGACCTCGCCCACGAGCTGCGCACACCGCTGGCGACTCTTGAGGCATACATCGACGGGTTGGAAGACAACGTAGTAAAGACCGACAGTGCCTCCTACGCAGTGATGCGCGACCAAGTAGCCCGCCTTCGGCGGCTGGTAGTCGACCTCAGGGAGACCTCTGCAGCCGAAGAGCACGCCCTCAACCTTGTCCTGAACCCGCAAGACGCCAACGTCATCGTGCGTGACGCCGTCGCTGCCGCCCAGCCCAGTTACCAATCGAAAGGAGTGCAGCTCGAAGCACATCCAGCGGAGGAGCCGGTCTCCGTACGGGCGGACGCCGAGCGAGCTCAACAGGTCCTGGCAAACCTGCTCAACAACGCCCTCCGCCACACGCCCCCCGGCGGCCTCGTGGAAGTCGAGATCCGGTCAACAATGGGAACCTCAGTGCAGATCCTGGTGACGGACAGTGGTGAGGGGATCCCCGCTGACGAAATCGACCACATCTTTGAACGATTCCGACGCGCCGACCCCTCCCGCGCCGCAAGTGACGGCGGTGGCAGCGGGTTGGGACTAACCATCGCGCGCGCAATCGCAGAGGACCACGCGGGATCACTGACCGCACAAAGCCGAGGCGTGGGCCACGGCAGTTGCTTCACCTGGACCCTCCCGATGAACACAACCTCCTGACACGAGACCGGGAACCGGCGCCGCCGACTTGACAACGCACTGAACGCACCAGCCGCCCCCGCACAACACACCCGTAGCTGAATGAACGCCTTGGCGCATCCTCGGCTTCAGCCCACTCCCGGCAAGAGGGAGGGCTGCTTGGGGTAATGGCGCGGGTATCTGGCTCTCGGATGCCTGAAGCACGAATGACGTCGAGATCGCTCGCACTGCCATCGCGCAAGGAGAGAAGAGTGGCGAGCACTCAGATGCGTGAGACGTACCCGAGGACCTCGGTAACCTGGACCGAGCGACGCCGGTTTGACTGTTTCCAGACTGTTCGGCGCTTAGGCCTGCAGCGAATTTGCGGACACCTGCTAAGAACAGCCGACGGACGAACCAAGCGGCGCCGACGAGTCGGCTGCTGTCGACGTCCACCTTGGAGTCGTCCTAGTTGACCGGACGCCGGCTCCATCAAGACTTCGTTAAGGATCCGCTGCTGCTGGCACGCCTACTCCGGCCGCGGACTCTGTCTGAGGAACACTCGCAGGGCTCCTCTCGGTTCTGGGGTTGACGCCATTGCCCCTACAAGTGCAGACATTGCGAGGTCTCTCAATGGACCCACTGGATTCAGCATCGTCGTGGGGCCTATGGCTGCTGGTCGTAATTCTGTTGCTGGCTTGGATCGGCCTGCTTCGGCTGGTGTTGTGGGTAGCAGCGACTGCCACTCGACGCCATTCAAACGAAGATCCTGGGCGGAATCGTTGAACGCGCGCAGCAGGATCTTCTCCGGCGTCGCCGGCTGTGCCTGTCCGTCGGACACGTACATCGACACGATGTCGCGAGCGCTATGGCGCACACGAAACTCATACAGCCCTTCCTTAGGTGGCTTCTACGAAGCGGTGTTCGCCAACTCAGCAGTCCACGGGCCACTCACCGGACTACCTCCTTTCCAAAGCAATCTCTGACATCAGTTCCGGTCCCCGGGGCGATGGCTACGTGCACTCATCGTTGACCACCTGGGTCCAGATTCCCTATGGCTCTTTCCACCGACATCGCCCGGCCGAGCGCTTCCGCAATCACCGCGTCGCGTTCGTTACGGGCGTGGAGGTAGATCAGGGCGGCGGCTGGGGTCGCGTGTCCGAGTCGTGCCATGAGCTCGGGCAGGCTGGCGCCGGCTTCGGCGGCGAACACTTGGGCGACGTGACGCAGGTCGTGCAACCGGACCGGCGGGACACCGGCCTTCGCACAGGCCCGCCGCCAGGTCGCGCCCAGGTTCGACCTGGCCGGGGTCGTACCAGTCCGAGTGGCGAACACCAAGGCGTCACGTTCGGAGGCCACGAACTCCTCGAGATGTACACGGAGCGCCTGAGCGAGTGGTGCGGGCAGGGTGACTGCCCGCACCGAGGACGCCGTCTTCGGTACATCTACCCGGACCTGACCGTTGTCGGCACGCCGCACAGCTTTGCGGACCATGACCCGCGTCGGGACCGCGTCCAGGTCGAGGTCGGCTCGGGTCAACGCAAGCAGCTCGCCCTGCCGTAGCCCCGACCACGCCGCCATCAACACCAATACCCGATACCGAGCCGGCATCGCCGCCGCCGTATCGGCGACCTGCGAGGGGGACAGCAACCGATCCGTAACCGGCCGAGCACGCCCGACCGCCCGGCGCGGGGTCGACGCCCCACGAATCGTGCACGGATTCACCTGCCGCAGCCCGTCCTCGACCGCGGTGGTCATCGCTGCCCTCAGTAACCGGTAGGCCTGAGCTTGCCTTGCTGCGCCATCCCGGACCGACGCGGCGCTCCCCTGCCGACCCTTCGCCTGGAGCTCAGCGCTACGGCGCTCGGCATCGGCGGCCAGCCGCTCCCCCAGCCCGTGATGCCAGCGCCGCACCGCAGCCGGAGTCAGCCCCGCCACAGAAGCCCGGCCCAACGTCGGGGTGATGCAGGTCCGCAGCAGCCCCCGGTACAACTCCTTGGTCGACTGCCGGGCGGTCGGATGCTCCTCGATCCACCGTGCCACGTAGACGGCGACCGAGGGTGATGCCGACGCCTTGATCGGCGCCTGCCAGGTCCCGCGGACCAGGTCGGCGTGCTGGACGTCTACCCACCGCGCGGCGTCCGTGCGGTTAGGGAACGTCGCCGGCGCCGACACGTACCGGCCATCCGGCCCGATCACCCGCGCCCGGTACCGGCCCGAGGGCAGCCGCTCCACCGTCCCGAACGCCCGGCGCGAGCGTCGTGGCCGGTTGCGCTCATCGACGGCCCGCTGGTCCGCGCTTCGATGTTCGGCGGCGCTTTGCACACCTCCTGGCATGAGGTCCGTCGCACCGAAAACTGGGTCAGGCGAGGAACCAGCCGCAGGCTGGTCATCCCTCCCGTCCACCGAAGTGACTGGATACGTGTCGTCGCCCAAGACGCGAATCGTGGGATCTGTCATGACTGAGTCCTCCTTGATGACCGTGAGAGACCCCTGCTTCTGCCACGAGGCCTCCACGAGGAGGTGTG
>JALOLM010000457.1 GCA_025455985.1 Candidatus Nanopelagicales bacterium
GAAGGAACTTGGCTGCGCGCTGTGGGTAATGCTGGGCGAGCTGGTAGAACGCGGTGCTGAAGCCGATGTTCTTGGCCCGGATCACGCGGTGTGCGGCCCGTGCGGGCAGGTACTTCCGGGCGATGTCGGCCAGGACGTCATTGGGGGGCAAGACGCTGATCCAGGTGGGGGAGCGCTGCAGCATCGTGATGTGCTCAACGTCCGGTGCCATGGCCGGAATGAGGGTGACGGCGGTGGCACCGGAGCCGATCACCACGACCCGTTTGCCGCTGTAGTCGAGGTTCTCCGGCCAGAACTGGGGGTGCACGATGGTGCCCTCGAAATTCTCAGTGCCGGCGAATTCGGGCAGGTAACCCTCGTCGTAGCTGTAGTAGCCGGAACAGGCGTAGAGGAACCGGCAGGTCAGTGTGCGGCCGTCCGCGATGCTCAGTGTCCAGGTTGCATGATCGGTGTCGAAGTCCGCCGCGACGACCTTGGAGTTGAACTGGATGTGTCGGTCGATCCCGAACTCCGCGGCGGTCTGCTCGATGTAGGCCTTGATGGACGCACCGTCGGCCAGGGCCATCGGCTCGCGCCACGGCTTGAACTGGAAGCCGAACGTGAACAGGTCGGAGTCCGAACGAATACCCGGGTAGCGGAACAGGTCCCAGGTGCCACCGATCGCGTCGCGGGCCTCGAGGATCGCATACGAGCGGTCCGGGCACAGAGTCTGCAGTCGGTAGCCGGCATCGATCCCGGACAGGCCTGCACCTATCACCACGACATCGACGTCGACGCTCATGGGTCTAGTGTGGCCGGTTGGGGTTGACGGCTGCGGATTGGCCCAGAACTGACCGATGATGAGGCAGTGATCTCTGCGACTGTGGCAGTGGCCGCCCTCGTCGGCTGCCCGGTGTTTCCCGCCGACAATTACTGGAACACTCCGGTGAGCGGATTGCCATTACATCCGGACTCCGTGGCTTGGCGTGAGGCCATCGGTGACAACCACTTGCACCCCGACTTCGGCAGTCCGCCATACGGGATCCCGGTGACATACACGGTGAAGAGGGCGCGCACGAAGGTGCGATTCGACTATGCCGAGGAGAGCGACAAGGTCCTCTATCCGTTGCGCGCGAGCACCCTCATCGAACAGGGCAGTGACCGTCACGCGGTGGTACCGTCACGCGGTGGTGGTGGACCGCAAGCGGTGCCGGCTGTACGAGACCTGGAACACCCGTCGCACGTCCGGTGGATGGCGGGCGGGCTCGGGTGCTGTGTGGAATCTTCGGACCAATGCGTTGCGCCCGGTTGGCTGGACGTCGGCCGACGCCGCGGGGCTGCCGATACTGCCTGGACTTGCGATCCGCTTCACCGCGCCCACGACGTCGACGGACTTCATCTGGCCCGCCCGCCACCAAGCTGGGGACGATCCCACCGCGCTACCCATGGGTGCCCGTTTCCGGCTGCGTGAGGACTTCGACCTCGCTGGTTTCTCCGCGGATGCCCGAACGGTGCTCACGGCTATGCAGGAGTACGGGCTGGTACTGGCTGACAACGGCGCTGGTTGGTACTTCCAGGGCGCGACCAACCGGAACTGGCCAGAGCGTCTGCTCGACGAACTCAAGACCGTACCCAGCAACGCCTTCGAAGCTGTGGACACGAGCAGAATGATGGTGAGTGTCCGGTCCGGACGGGCGCGGCCGGAATAGCCTGGGAACCCTGGGCGTTCAAACCGATGGGCCGATGTCGCAGGGCGTCGGTACGCTGCAAGTACAACTCAACAGGGGGTGAACGGTTTCGACAGCGGATGCTTCGACGAGAGAAGCGGGCTGAGGATGACGGTTATCTCATTAACGACCCGTCAAAACCACAAGTGCCGATACCAATCGCGCTGACTTCGCCCTCGCTGCCTAAGCGAGCGTGAGTCCGTCGGCCTACGGGTGCCTTCCCCGTAGTCCCCGGCGTCATTCAGAAGGCTTGCTGATCGCCCCGGTCACGGGGGTGTGAGGGACTCCAAACAGTGACGTAGGCCGTGTTGGCGGATGGGTCGCACGAACCCGCCAGGCTGAATGCACCACAAAGCGACTGCGCCCGGAGAATGCTCCGATTTGCACCGTTGGACCCGGGTTCGATTCCCGGCACCTCCACGCAACAGAAGACCCCCAAGGCTTTGGGGGTCTTCTGTTGCGTTTGGGGAGATACCGCGGGAATCGGGAGGAGCCGGCCGGAGGTCGGCGACGGCTCCCGGCACCTCCACGCTGCGGGAATCGGGAGGAGCCGGCCGGAGGCGGCCGACGCCTCCCGGCACCCCACCTACCCGAGCAGCACGGCCGCAGCCGCCAATCCCGAGTTGTGCGCCGCCTCGACCCGCGGACCGTTGAAGACATCTCCGGCGAGCACCAGTCGAACGTCGGCGGACGCCCAACACCGTGCTGGCCACGAGTCGCGCGGCGTGGCGAAACGCCACTTCTTGACCTGCGACTCCACGACGCGGGCATCGCCGAGCCAGGGGCTGGCGAGTTCGAGGAGTGCTGCCTCCAGATCGCCAGTGTCCTCGTCCCAATGCTCCTCGCTCCAAGCAGCGCTGGCATGCATCGTGATCGCGGGTACCGCGCTGACGCCCTTGGCGGCGTTGTCGGCGATGAAGTCCACATCGCCCGTGGGTCGTTGAACACCCCCGGGCGGCGCGATCGACGGCGAGCGGTCCAGAACGGCCAACAGCGCAATCGTCCGGTCGTAGTCGGTGGCCATCAGGTGCGGGTCGAGCTCAACTGAGGAATCGGCGAGCAGCACGGACGCTTGCGGCAGCGGTGTCGTCACCACGACCCGGTCGGCCGTGTGGACGGTTCCGTCGTCAACCACGACCTCCCATCGCGAACTCGCCCGCCGCACCGAAGAGACCGTCGTCGAGCACGACACCGGCAGCCCGACAGCCAGATCCTTGGCCAGCGAGTTCATCCCGGCGCGGGCGATGAAGCGGGGGTGCGCAGGTTCGTGACCGAACCCGTGGGTCCACACCTCGACCAAGCCGCGCTGGGTCCAGTCGTCCACGCGGCGGCTGAACTCAGGCGTGCGGGTGGTGAAGAACTGAGCGCCATGGTCCAAGGTCGCTGCACCGATGCGGCGGGTGGCGAGCCGCCCACCCGGCGACCTGCCCTTGTCCAGAACAAGAACCTCAACCCCGGCGGCCTGCAATTCGCGCGCAGCAGTCAGCCCGCTGAGGCCGGCGCCGATGACGACGACTCGAGGAATCATCCGAACGGCAGTCGTTCGTCCACCGTGATGCTCGCTCTGCCGGCGGCACGCCAGGCCCGCGCGGTCGTGTCGAGATCCTCGTCGGTGACCAGGTTGGCCATGACCCGGAAGGCGACCTTCATCAGCGTCGCCGAACGCATCCCCACGGGCCCGAGCGTGGGCAGCAGATGCGGCACGGTCAACAGCCCGGCCAGACGGCGGGCGATGGAGAAAGCGACCGGTCTCCAAGCCGTAGTCGATGCCTTCACCATTGAGCGGATTCACGCATCCAGCCGCGTCGCCGACGAGCATCCAGTTCGGCCCGGCCACGCCGCTGACTGCCCCGCCCATGGGCAGCAGCGCCGACTTCGCCGCCCGAATCTCACCCTGGAGTTCCCACTCGTCGCGCTGCTGGTCGGCATACACCTGAGTCAGATTGCGCAGGTTCACGTCCGCCGGTCGTCGGTCGGTGGCCAGGGTGCCGACGCCGAGGTTCACTTCGCCATCCCCGAGCGGGAAGACCCAGCCGTACCCGGACAGGATCTTGCCGTCGCCGTCGCGCAGTTCCAGGTGCGAGGTGATCCAAGGATCGTCGCTGCGGCTGCTCTTGACGTAACTGCGCGCCGCCACACCGTAGGCGGTGTTCTTGTGCCACTCGCGCCCGAGAATCCTGCTCAGCTGCGACCGGGCGCCGTCGGCGATGATCAGTTGCTGGCAGCCGATCTCCCGGCGCTCGCCGCCGACCTTGAACACGACCCCGGAGACCCGATCGCCGGACCGCAGCACATCGACTGCCTGGTGGCCCTCCCGGGCGGTCGCGCCCGAGTCAAGGGCGACCTGCCGGATCGCGGCATCCAACAGCGTGCGCGGAGCAGCAGAGCCGTATTTGGGGAACGCGCCGTCGGGCCATGGCAGGTACAGCGTCTGACCGAAGCCATGGGTGCGCAAGCCCCAGTTGCGTACCCGGCCGTCCATCCAGGGGGAGAGACCCAAGCGATCCAATTCGGCCATCGCACGCGGTGTCAGCCCGTCGCCGCAGGCCTTGTCCCGAGGGAAGACTGCCGCGTCTGCCAGCACGACGTCGCTTCCATGCCGGGCTGCCCACGCGGCAGCCGAGGAGCCGGACGGTCCGGCGCCCACGACGAGGACATCGGTGGAGGTCGCAGCAGAGGTGTTCATGGCTATTCCATTGTCACGGCTGTAACGATGCGCGCCAGTCGCGGGCCTCCGGTTGCGGCGAGGGAACTACCCCCAGGGCATGGCTCGTCGCACTGTGCCGAATACCGAGGCGCCCACGCGAACACCGGCAGCCACCGGCTTGTGGTTCAGCAGGTCGATGACCGTGTCCAGGGTCGCCCAGGAGATCTTGCCCTGCGAGAACAGGGCCGCCGCACGAAGCGGGAACTCCTGCAGGGAACGCTCGTACATCCTCGCCACAGCAGGGTCGTCAGGATCGGTGTCGACGCCGCCGAAGCGTTGCATGGCGGCTTTGATCGCGCGGCCGAACCGTTGTCCCTGGATCTCGCCCACGGTGCTTACGCGGGTGAACGGCCGGGTCGGGACGGGTTCGGGGATCGCGTGCCCCAGACGTGCGGCGAAAGCAGCGTCGGAGGCGGCCACCAATTCGGTCTCCGCCGGCTCGGCAGCATCGGTCACGCCGTCGA
>JALOLM010000110.1 GCA_025455985.1 Candidatus Nanopelagicales bacterium
CTCGTTGAAGGCTGTCTGGCTGCGCTTCGAGGACTTGGTGCATCAGATCGCCAAGTTCGGCGTGGTCGGCCTTGTCGCGTTGGTCGTGGATGTGGGGGTCTTCAACCTGCTCCGCTACGCCGGCGGGGAGGGGCCGTTCTACGACAAGCCGCTGACCGCGAAGGTCATCTCGGTGATCGTGGCGACGACCGTGGCCTACATCGGTAACCGGATCTGGACCTTCTCCGACCGTGGCCGCACCAGTTACGCCCGGGAGTACTTCCTGTTCTTCCTGCTCAACGGCATCGCATTGTTGATCACCTTGAGCTGCCTGTGGTTCAGCCACTACGCGCTGGGGCTGACCAGCCCGTTGGCCGACAACATCTCGGCCAACGTCATCGGCCTTGGCCTGGGAACCCTGTTCCGGTTCTGGTCCTACCGCAAGTGGGTCTTCCCGGAACTGCCCGAGAGCGTTGTGGCCGACGAGTCGATGGTCTGAGCCCTACTGCGTTAACCAGTCCGCGAAGCGTCGCCGCAGTTCATCGCGCTGACCCGGATCCGCAGCGATCACGTCGATGCCCCCGTCGTAGGGGTGGACCAGCCATTCGAAGGTGCTGGGCGCCAGGATCACCTCGGCTGTGCGATCGTCGGCAACCCAGTCGAGCAGGAGTTCATCCATCGCCTCTTGCGCGGCAGAACTCACCTGAGTCGCGTAGACAGTGGTAGCCCGTTCCGTGGGCACGCTCGTCCACGGCGCTGCCGGCATCAGCTCGGCCAGATCGGGGTGGCGCGCTGCCGGCGGCTTGGCCGCCCAACCACAAGTGGTCACCACTTCCGGCTCGCCCAGGGCACCCAGGATCGTCCAATAGCGGTTCAGGACTTCGCGTCGCTGGGGCACCGTGCGGGCGATGCGCTCACCTTCGGGCAGGGTGTGGAAGCGCACCCAGCGGTCGGGCAACTCATTGCGCAACGAACTTCCCAGTGGTGCCACGTGCGTCCCGACGGTTTGGTCCCAGGTTGTGGAGAGTTGGTCAACATCGGCCCATGGCTGCGGCATTGATCTACGGTAAGGCCCGTTTCCCGATGAGGCGCGCGGAGGTCGGTGGTTACGGCCCGGTCCTCCAAACCCACCCGCGTTAGACAGCACAACATCTCACCGGGGCGCTGGTTGGCCCTGCCCCGGTTGAAGCCGAGACCTAGACCGGGGTGACCCCGTGCCGGCGGCGCGAGAAGAACCGGTCCTTCGTGCGTGCCCGGGCGATGCGGGTGATCAACTCGGCCCGCAGATCCTCAGGTTCGACCACCGCGTCGACCACCAACTCCGAGGCCAGGCGCATCACGTCGATGTCCTGCTCGTACTCCTCGCGCATGGCCAGGATGAACTTGGTGCGATCGTTGTCGGTCTCCAACGCGGCGATCTTGTTCGCGTACACCGCGTTCACCGCCGCCTCGGCACCCATCACGGCGATCTTCGCGGTGGGCAGCGCGATCGTTGCATCAGGGTCGAAGCCCGGCCCGGCCATCGCGTACAACCCGGCGCCGTAGGCCTTGCGCACGACGACACAGAACTTCGGCACGGTCGCCTCGCTGATCGCGGTGATCATCTTCGCGCCGTGCCGGATGATCCCCTGCTTCTCGACCTGGGTGCCGACCATGAAGCCCGGGACATCGGACAGGAACACCAGCGGCACGTTGAAGGCGTCGCACAACTGCACGAACCGGGAAGCCTTGTCCGCGGAGTCCACGAACAACGCCCCGCCCTTGGACATCGAGTTGTTCGCGACGATCCCGACCACCTCGCCGTCGAGCCGCGCGAACCCGACGATCAGTTCCGTGGCCCACAGTGCGTGGATCTCGAAGAACGAGTCCGCGTCCACCAGCCCACGCACGTAGCGGTACATGTCGAAGGACTGCCGCTCGGATTCGGGGACCAACGCTCGCAGATCGACGTTGCCGGGATCGGCGGGGGCACTGGCCGGGGGCGCCTGCTCCCAGTTCTCGGGCAGATAACTCAGGTAGCGCCGAACGCCCAGCAGCGCGTCCGCCTCGCTCTTGACCAGCATGTGGCCCACGCCGCTGTCCACACAGTGCACGCGCGCGCCACCCATCTCCTCCAAGGTGGTCTTCTCACCGGTGACCATCTGCACCATGCGGTCGCTGGCCAGGTACATACTCGCGTTGCCCTCGACCATGATCACGATGTCGCAGAACGCGGGGATGTAAGCGCCACCGGCCGCCGAAGGGCCGAACAGTGCGCAGACCTGCGGTATCGCGCCACTGGCCTTGACCTGGGTGTGGAAGATCTTGCCCGCGCCACGCCGACCCGGGAAGAGATCGACCTGATCGGTGATCCGGGCACCGGCCGAGTCGACCAGGTAGACCATCGGCACGCCTGTCTTCAGCGCCACCTCGATGATCCGGATGATCTTCTCGACGGTACGCGCACCCCAGGAGCCAGCCTTGACGGTCGAGTCGTTGGCCATCAAGCAGACCTGGCGACCGTCGATGGTCGCGGTGCCCGTCACAACGCCATCGGCGGGAAGACCCTCGGCCTTCACGTTCGCGTAGAGACCGTCCTCAATGAAGGACCCGGAGTCGACCAACCGCTCGATCCGCTCCCGGGCGAACATCTTGCCCCGACGCGCGTTGGCCGTGTGGTACTTCGGGGCACCCCCGGCCTTGACCTGCTCAGACAAACTCGTCAAATCCTCCACACCCGTAGCGTAGGGGCAGGCACGCAGCGGTCACTGCCCACGGCTCAATGTGAACGACCGCATCACGCCCAGCCCACGCACCGTCCGGCCCCGCTGGCCCCTCAGCCCGAAGCGCGGATCCCCTTCCAGCGCCGCCTTGGTCTCCGGGTCGACCAGCGTGGCCCCCGGTTTCGCCATCGCGGTCAGCCGGCTCGCCAGGTTCACGGTCGTGCCGAACACATCGCCCATCCGCGACACGACTTGTCCAGTGGCGATGCCGATGCGCATCTCCGGAACGCTGTCGTCCTCGGCATGGGTCTCGTGCAGGCGCAGGGCGATCAGGGCGGCGTCCTCTGCCGCACTCGTGACGAACAGGACTTCGTCGCCGACGGTCTTGACCAGGCGACCGCCCCCACCCGCCACGACATCGGAGCTGACGGCTTCAAAGCGCTGCACGAGGCGGGCCAGTTCGTCCTCCGGCAACCGGCGGGACAACCTCGTATACCCGACCATGTCGGCGAAGCCGACGCTCAGCACACCCGATTCCGAGCCGTCAGGCGATGCCCCACCCACAGCGGCCGCGCGTGTCACCGCTGTGGCCACCGCCCGTCGCCAGACGTAGACGAGCAGCGCTTCGAGGTCCGGCATCAGTTTCTCAAGCTCGTCGCCGAAGGACTCCAGCGTTCTGGCCGCCAGCCCGTCCGCGGTGTCGATCACTCCCTGGCGTTCCAGCAGCCCGGCGATGCTGTTGATCTGCCAGTCGGCCAGACGTGCCGTTGTCTGGCCGAGGCCGCGGACCAGGTCGTTGGCCGTGTCAGGATCGAGATTCCCCACGCTGATGAGGTGCAGCATTCTGTGCAGTGCGCCGACATCCTCCTCGGTGAAGGCCACAGCATCCCCCACGTCGGCGTACCCCATCGAGCGCCAGAGCACCCGCGCGGCCTCAAGCGGAACACCCGCGTCCGCCGCCACCTCGTCGCGGGTGTACTTGAACGGCCCACCGAGCAGACTCTCCTGAAGCCCTGTGATGACCCGCTGGTGGGTCGGGGCACTACCGTCCGGCGTGGGATCGGTCACGATTCATTCGTGGGTGGGCTGGGGTCCACGCCCAGGTTGCGCGCCCGGCGGAAGGCGTCGTCCTCATCGTGAAGCCGGTAGACCTCACGCTGCACCCTCTCCACATCCGGGATGTTCTCGATGACCAGCTGGCCGTTCTCCGCAGCGCTCTCGACCATCAGCGTTCCGCAGTTGAGCATCCGCTCCCAGACCGTGTGGTTGAAGGACACATCGTTGACCTTGGACAACGGCATGTCCCGGCCCTTCCGGGCGATGACCCCCGTGCGGATGATGATCCGCCGATTGGTGAACACATATTGGGTCGTCCACCAGTACACCAGCGGCCGGACCACCAGGATCACCAAAGCGATCAGCCCGACCACGACCAGCCCCCAGGTCAAGATCGTGCCGGTCGTGCCGTCGAACCAGGAATTGACTTTGCCCATCAAGAAAGCGAAGGCCGCGATTATCAGCAACAACCAGACGATCGGCCAGATGACGGTCTTCCAGGCCGGACGCAACTCGAACTGCACCTGCTCGTCGTTGCCTAGGAGCTTCTGGGGATATGCCATACCCCGATCGTGCCACGACAAATGGCAAAGATCACGCTCGTAACGTCACATCTGCGGCCGAAACCGTCCGGATACCAGCGTCATCACCCACCAGGAGACGACCCTGCGCATCGACGCCAGTCGCTAAACCGTCAAACGCCCCGTCCACCCCCGACACCGAGACCTCCCGGCCCAGGGTGAGGCACTGATCGCAGTACGCGGGCAGCAGTCCACATCGCTGGGCGTCCCCGGCGGCACCGATGAACCGGGTCCACCACGTGTGCAGCGATGACAGGATGCCCGCCAAGATCTCGTCCTGATCGGGATTCCCGCCCAGTTCGGCGACGCTGACCGCATCGGGATCCGGGCGCTGCCCCGCGAAGCGCAGGTTCAGCCCGATACCCACGATGGCCGAGGAATCGTCGCGGACCGACAGGATCCCCGCGAGTTTGCCCCCGGCGCCGATGACGTCATTGGGCCACTTGAGCCCCACGTCCGTGACGCCGGCCGTCCGCACTGCGTCTGCCACGGCCACTCCTGCTAGCAGCGGGATCCAGCCCCACGTGGACACCGTTGAGGGAACATCCAGGCGCACCGAGAAGGTCAGTCCGTCCCCTGGCCGGCTGAGCCAGTGCCGATCCATCCGGCCACGGCCCGCGGTCTGCTCCAGTGCGACCCGGACCAGGCCGTCACCGGCGACCCCGAGCAGGTCCTGGTTCGTCGAGGCAGTTGTGGTGACCACCTGCGGTGCGGGCCAGCCGAGCCGGGTGCAGACCTCGGTGGTGGCGGGGAAGTTATCGGGCATACCCGGAAGGTACCTGGCAGCGCCCGCCGGTTGCCCGCAGAAGACCGGCCGTCTCTCAATGGTGTCCCGACAGCCGTGAGATCGACGTTCCAGAGCCGTAACCGCGCCGACCGGGAGGGGCAACATCACCGGCCTAGCGTCACGTGCGACAGCACCTGAACCAGGAGGCACGATGAACCCACCAACATCAGTGGTCGCACCCAGAACCAGCACGGCAGAGGTCACGGAACCGGAATTGCTGCCCGGGCGATGGATCGACAACTGGGACCCGGAGAACAACCAGCAGTGGTCCGGCTCGGGCCGCGGAATCGCCCGTCGCAACCTCACCGTTTCGGTCTTCGCCGAGTTCCTCGGATTCTGTGTGTGGGCGCTGTGGAGCATCGTTGTGCCGCAACTACCTGCCGCCGGATTTGCGCTGACCGTGGATCAGATGTTCTGGCTGGTCGCGGCCCCGGCTCTGATCGGGGCGACGTTGCGGATCCCATACACCCTGGCCGTGCCGGTCTTCGGCGGGCGCAACTGGACCGTCGTGTCCGCACTACTGCTCCTGATCCCGATCGCGGGCATGTACTGGGTCGTGCAGCGGCCCGACACGTCGTTCACAACGCTGCTGCTGATCGCGGCCCTCGCCGGATTCGGCGGCGGCAACTTCGCATCCTCCATGGCCAATATCTCGTTCTTCTTCCCAGCCCGGGAGAAGGGCTGGGCACTGGGCCTCAACGCCGCGGGCGGCAACATAGGCACGGCGGTGATCCAGTTCGTGGTGCCGATCGTGGTCATCACCGGCACCGGCTTGCACCTCGAGCGCGCCGCCCTCATCTTCCTGCCGGTGATAGTCCTGGCGGCCGCGGCCTCCTGGTTGTTCATGGACAACCTGGTGGGCGCGAGCAACGACCCCGGGCGCTTCGCGGCGGCAGCACGCGACCGGCACACCTGGCTGATCTCCCTGATCTACATCGGGACTTTCGGCTCGTTCATCGGCTTCGCCGTCGCGTTCCCGACTCTGCTGAAGTCCCAGTTCCCCGAGGTTGGCCTTTCCATCGCCTTCACCGGCGCACTCGTCGGTTCCCTGGCCCGGCCCCTCGGCGGGATGCTGGCCGACCGGATCGGCGGCGCCCGGGTCACGATCCTGGCCTTCGCCGTCATGATGATCGGCGCAGTGGCCGCCGTCTTCGCATTGGCCGCAAGCAGTTTCCCGCTGTTCATCGGCTCGTTCTTGGTGCTGTTCTGCGCCACCGGCGCCGGCAACGGCTCGGTCTACCGCATGATTCCTGCCGTGTTCCGACTGAAGTCCGGCCCAGACGGCCGGGTGGCAGCCGACAAGACGGCGGCCGGCTGCATCGGGATCGCGGGAGCAGTAGGCGCCCTCGGCGGGTTCCTGGTGCCGCGCGGCTTCGCGTGGTCGACGTCGGCAACCGGCGGCATCGAGGCGGCACTGTGGACCACCACGGCGTTCTACGCGCTCCTGATCGTGGTCACGTACGTGGCCTACCAGCGCGGCGGCAGTCGCTTCGGCTCCGGCCAGGTGTAGCCGCATGACCGCCGTCGACACCCATTGCCCCTATTGCTCACTGCAGTGCGCGATGACCCTCACGCCGTCAGGGGCGGCTCAGGGGATCCCCACCGTGTCGGGTCGCGAATTCCCGACCAACCGTGGGGGTATGTGCCAGAAGGGGTGGAGCAGCGCGGCGGTACTGGCGGCTTCCGATCGGCTGACCAGCCCAATGGTGCGCGACCGCGCGGGCCAATTGCGTCCAGCCTCCTGGGATAGCGCCCTGTCCGTGGTCGCAGCGGGCCTGCAGGACATCCAGAGGCGCCACGGCGCGGCCTCGGTGGCAGTGTTCGGCTCCGGCGGTTTGACCAATGAGAAGGCGTACTCCTTGGGCAAGTTCGCGCGGGCTGTGCTGGGGACACCGAACATCGACTACAACGGCCGGTTCTGTATGAGCAGTGCCGCAGCCGCCGTGAACAGGTCGTCATCGACCCGCGCCGAACGCCCACGGCCGCCTTGTGCGACGAGGGCGCTGGTCTACATCTGGCACCAGTCCCCGGCACGGACCTTATTGTGCTGCTGTCGATCCTGCAGGTGGTCTTCTCGCTCGGTCTGGCCGACGAGCATTACCTGCGCACCCGCACCACCGGCGCAGACGCGGTGCGCGCAGCGGCGGGATACTGGTGGCCCGAGCGGGCAGAGGGTTTGTGCGGGGTGCCCGCGGATGAGATCCGGCGTGCCGCGGCGATCCTGGCTGCCGGCTCACCCGCCCATGGCGGTCACGGAACGGTGATCCTCACCGGCCGGGGGGTTGAGCAGGGCATCCGCGGCACCGACACGGTCACCGCCGCCATCAACCTCGCGCTCGCCCTCGGGTTGCCCGGCCAGCCGAACAGCGGGTACGGGCCGATCACCGGCCAGGGCAACGGTCAAGGCGGGCGCGAGCACGGGCAGAAGTGCGACCAGCTGCCTGGTTACCGCAGCATCGAGGACCCGGCTGCCCGAGAGCACGTGGCCGGCGTGTGGGGTGTCGACCCATCGGCGCTGCCGGGCCCGGGACTGCCCGCCGTTGAACTCCTCAGCGCCATCGGGACCGACCAGGGGCCGCGCGCCCTGCTCATCCACGGATCGAATCCGGCCGTCTCCGCCCCGGACTCGCAAGCCGTGGTCGAGCGTCTGCGCGCGCTGGAGTTGCTGGTGGTCTGCGACTTCGTGCCGTCGGAGACCAGCCAGTTGGCCCACGTCGTCCTACCGGTCACTCAATGGGCGGAAGAGGAAGGGACCGTCACCTCAGTCGAGGGCCGGATCTTGCGGCGGCGCCAGGCGGTGGATCCTCCGCCTGGGGTCCGCAGCGAACTGGAGATTCTCGCCGACCTCGCCGGCCGGCTGGGATCGCAGGTCGCCTTCGACACATCAGCCGACGCGGTTTTCGACGAGCTTGCCCGAGCCAGTGCCGGGGGCCGGGCCGACTACAGCGGGCTGTCCCACGCACTACTCGACGAGGAATCCGCGCAGTTCTGGCCTGTGCCAGCCAACGGGGTCTCGACCCCGCGGCTGTTCGCCGAGAGGTTCGCCACAACCGACGGACGAGCCCGCATGGTCGCCGTGGACGCCGGGAACCCGACGACCGGCCCCGACATCAGCCTGGTCACCGGCCGGGTGCTGCAGCACTACCAGACGGGAGCGCAAACACGGCGGGTCACGGTTCTGGACAAGGCGGTCCCGGAACCCTACGTGCAGGTCCACCCGACGCTCGCCCAGCGCCTCAACATCGCAGAAGGCGACATCGTGGACGTGCGCAGCCCACGCGGGACCGCGCGCGCCCGGGCCCGGCTCAGCGTCAACATCCGGCCGGACACCCTTTTCATGCCCTTCCACTGGGGAGGATCCGGGTGCGTCAACCGCGTGACCGAGGATGTCTGCGATCCGGTCAGCGGCATGCCCGCCTTCAAACTCACCGACGTCACCGTGACTCCTGCCCTAGGGCAGGTCTGCTGATGGCCAGGCTGGTGGTCGCCGGTCATGGCATGGTGGCCGCTCGCTTCCTGCAGGAACTGTCCGCCCTTGGCCACGACCACGACGTGGAGGTCTTCGCAGCCGAGGACTGCGAGCCCTACAACCGGGTACTGCTCACGGACCTACTGATGGGCACTGCCGGCGGCCGCGACCTGCGCCTGCCCGGCATCGAGGATCCTCGCATCCGCGTGCAGCGTGGCACTTCGGTGGCGTCGCTGGATCGTCACAACCGTCGGGTCCGCACATCCGACGGCACCACGGTCGGCTACGACCATCTTGTGCTCGCCACCGGCGCCCGGGCCCGCACGGTCGACCTCGAAGGCATCGACAGCCACCAACCGCCGACAGGGGTCCATGTGCTGCGCAGCATCGATGACGCCGCGGCCATCATCGCGGCGGCATCGCAGGCCCGCTCCGCCGTGGTTCTTGGTGGAGGTGTACTCGGCCTTGAGGTGGCGTGTGGGCTCGCCCGCCGGACCGCCTCCGTGACAGTGGTCCACCCGACCGGGGTGCTGATGGACAGGCAACTCAACGCGGGGGCCTGTGAGGCATTGCAGACGACCTTGGCCGCGATGGGGATCTCCTGCCTTCTGCACACGACCGCCGAGAAGGTTCTGACGCGCAACGGCAACCTTTCGGGCCTGGTGTTGTCGGACGGCCGGAGGCTGGACGCAGAGCTGCTGGTCATGTCCTGCGGAACGGTGCCCGAGACCGGGGTGGCGCAAGCCGCGGGGCTGACGTGCGCCCCCGGGGTGCTCATCGATGCCGACACGTTGGCCACCGAGGATCCGCTCATCTACGCGATCGGTGATTGCGCAAGTCCTCCAGAAGGCAGTTCGGGGCTGGTCGCGCAGGGCTGGGAACAGGCCCGCCGGCTGGCACGTCTGCTGACGGGCTCACCCGTGGCCGCACCGAGCAGGACACCGGCACCGACGGATGTCGTGCGGGTGAAGGGTGGCCTCGATGTGGTCAGCATGGGCGTGAATGCAGCCGCAAGCACGCACAGTTCGCAGCGGCGTATCCAGTTGCTCGATGCCTCGGCTGGGCGCTTCGTGGAGGTTGTGGTGGACGGCGACCGAATCGTCGGCGCCACCGCCGTCGGGGCCGGATCGACCGCGGCCGACTTGACCGCCGCCTACACCCGCGCCATCGCCGTGCCCAAGGATCCCGCGCAGATGCTGATCCGCCCCTCGGACAGTGCTGCGGGCAGGACCGGTTCCCCGACGACGATGCCCGAGAGCCTCACCGTCTGTAGCTGCAACGGCGTGAGCAAGGGCGACCTGATGCGCGCCTGGGAGGCCGGCGATCGGTCAGTGGCCGAAGTGTCCGCGCGCACCCGCGCCACCACCGGGTGCGGCGGCTGCAGTGATGTCGTGGCCGGGATCGTCGAGTGGCTGGCCGCCGGCGACCCCGACCAGACGACGTCGTCGGGAGCCCTCGAGGACGACACACAGCGGAAACGCGACGCCCACGAAATGGAAATGTCGCGTGGTTAGCGTCATCACGAGATTGGGGAGTGCACAGTGAAGGATCTGGTGATTGTCGGCGGCGGTATGGCCGCCCACCGGCTGGTGGAAGCGATGCTGGACCGGGACGAACCATGGCGGATCACGGTGCTGGCCGAAGAGAGCCGCGCCCCCTATGACCGGGTCGCCCTGACCAGTTACTTCACCGGTCGCGACCCCGACGACCTCGTCCTTGGCGATCCCGCGCTGTGGCAGGACCACAGAGTGGACCTGCAGCGCGGGTGCGCAGCCACAGCGATCGACCGGTCCGCGCAGCGGGTCACTGTGGCCGACGGCAGGACGTTCGGATATGACGCCCTTGTCCTGGCGACCGGCTCCCGGCCTTTTGTCCCCCCGATCAAAGGCGCGGATCTGCCAGGTTGCTTCGTTTACCGGACCTTGGATGACGTGGCCCAACTGCGCGGATGGGTGGAGCAGTGCCGCGAGGAGTCCGGCAACCACCGCCTGCGGGGTGCCGTCATCGGTGGCGGTCTGCTGGGGCTTGAAGCAGCCGGGGCATTGCGGGAACTGCAGGTCGACACCACGGTGGTCGAGCTGGCCCCGCACCTGATGGCGGTACAGGTCGATCCTGGTGGCGGGGAGGCCCTCAAGCGCCTGATCGGGGCACTGGACATCGACGTCCGCACCGGCGTGGCGACCCGGGGTGTCGGCGGCGGCCGGCGTCGGCGGGTGAGCTCGCTGTCCTTCGAGGAAGGGCCGGCGCTGGACGTGGACGTGGTCATCTTCGCGACCGGGGTGCGCCCTGAGGACTCTCTGGCCCGCAGCGCGGGCTTGGCCGTGGGGCCGCGCGGTGGCGTGCTCGTCGATGAGGCCTGCCGCACTGAGGATGCCCACGTGTACGCGATCGGCGAGGTGGCCGCCATGGCCGGGCAGTGTTACGGCCTGGTCGCACCGGCCTACGCGATGGCCGAGGTGGTGGCCGACCGTCTGACGGGAGGGGATGCCACATTCCCGGGCGCCGACACCGCAACCAAACTGAAGCTTCTGGGCGTCGACGTCGCAAGCTTCGGCGACGCCTTCGCCACAGCTGAGGGAAGCCTGGAAGTGGTGTTCGCCGACCCGGTCGGTGGGGTCTACAAGAAGTTGGTCCTCTCACCCGACGGGCGCACTCTGCTCGGCGGGATCCTGGTGGGCGACGCACAGGCCTACTCGGCGCTTCGTCCGATGGTGGGCCGTGCGCTGGAGACGGATCCTGCTGCCTTCCTGCTGCCCGAGGGCTCCTCCCCCGCCCCCAGCGGTGCACTTCCCGACGAGGCGGTCGTGTGCTCGTGCAACAACGTCACGGCTGCCACGATCCGGGGTGCGGTGACCACCGGCGACTGCGCCGATCTCGCCTGTGTGAAGTCCTGCACGAAGGCGGGCACCAGTTGTGGATCGTGTGTCCCCTTGGTCAAGAAGCTCACCGATGCCGCACTTGTCGCGGCAGGCGGCACCGTCAATAGGGCGATGTGCGAGCACTTCGATCTCACCCGCGCCGAACTGTTCGCCGCGGTCCGGGTCACTGGTATGCGTACCTTCGCCGAGATCATCGCGCGGCACGGACGCGGCGGCGGCTGCGACATCTGCAAACCGGTGATCGCCTCCATTCTGGCGACGCTGGGTTCGGGACACGTCCTGGATCCGGCCAACGCAAGCCTGCAGGACACCAACGACCACGTGATGGCCAACATCCAGCGGGACGGCAGTTACTCGGTGGTCCCGCGGATCCCGGGTGGGGAGATCACACCGGAAGGGCTTATCGCCATCGGTGAGGTCGCCCGCGAGTTCGGGCTCTACACGAAAATCACCGGCGGCCAGCGCATCGACCTGTTCGGCGCGCGCATCGATCAACTCCCCGCCGTGTGGCAACGTCTGGTCGATGCGGGGTTCGAATCTGGGCACGCCTACGGGAAGTCCCTGCGCACCGTGAAGTCCTGTGTCGGCTCGACCTGGTGCCGGTACGGCGTTCAGGACAGCGTCGGCATGGCCATCGCCCTGGAACTGCGCTACCGGGGCTTGCGAGCACCGCACAAGATCAAACTTGCGGTGTCCGGGTGCGCCAGGGAATGTGCCGAGGCACGCAGCAAGGACGTGGGGGTGATCGCCACCGACAAGGGCTGGAACGTCTACGTGGGCGGCAACGGGGGGTTCACCCCGCGGCACGCGGTCCTGCTGGCCGAAGACCTGGACGACTCAACTCTTGTGCGCACGATCGACCGGTTCCTGATGTACTACGCGTTCACCGCTGACCGTCTGCAGCGCACGGCTCCCTGGGTCGCCGAGCACGAAGGCGGCATAGACGCCATCCGAGCGGTGATCATGGACGACAGCCTGGGGATCTGCGCTGAGCTCGATGCTGCGATCGCCGCCCACGTCGACGCCTATACCGACGAGTGGCGCGCTGCCCTGGAGGATCCCGAGCGCATGCGGCATTTCCGGTCGTTCCTCAACGCCCCGGACACGCCGGACCCCTCACTGACCTACGTCACCGAACGAGGTCAGTCGGTTCCACCGACTAGGTCAGGACCCGTCGTGATCGCCGGTCCCACAGTGGAAGTGCGTCGATGAACACGCTGCAGACACACGTCGTGGGCCGACTCGACGACCTGATCGACGGCCGCGGGATGGCGGTGCTGGTGGATGGCACCCAGATCGCGCTGTTCCGGGTGGGACGGGAAGTGTTCGCCGTCCAACAACTCGACCCGTACAGCGGCTCGTATGTGATGTCCCGGGGAATAGTCGGCACGCGCGGGGACCGTCACACGGTCGCCGCACCGATGTTCAAACAGATCTTCGACCTTCGCACCGGCGCCTGCCTGGAGTCTCACGGACGACCCCCGCGCGACTTGTCCACCTGGCCGGTCCACGTGGACGCCGATGGTGCGATCACTGTGACTGCGGACAGATCATGACCACGATGATCGC
>JALOLM010000111.1 GCA_025455985.1 Candidatus Nanopelagicales bacterium
CCGCGCGCATCATCAAGGGCGGCCCAATCGTTACGACCTCTGCAACGGGCCGTCCCTGGCCGCGCAGCATTTCCTCCAGCGGCCCGGTGACGAATCCCGGCACTCCGAACGAGCCGTCGTTGGTGGTGTAGACGACGTCGAACTGGTCGCCGAACTCCGCCCGCAGTTGCTCGACACGTTCGCCAGGATCGGTCCAGAACATCAAATCGGCACTGCGGAAGCCTGCGATCAGCGTGACATGGTTACCCACCCGCAGATGTTCGCGCATGATCGGGAACACCGGCGGCAGGCCGAGGCCTCCGGCGGTGAAGACGACTGTGGTGACGTCGTCGTGGCGCGCGATCTCGCTTGGTCGCCCGAGCGGGCCGGCGACCCCGGTGAACGCCTCGCCGACGGCCATCTGGTTGATCTCGATGCTGCTTGTGCCGACGCCCTGCACGACCAAGTCGATCGTGCCCGCCTCGGCGTCCCAGTCGGCCAATGTGAGCGGGATGAGTTCGCCATCGGGCTGCGGCAGAACGCGGACGAACTGCCCGGCCTTCGCCGAGCGGGCGATCAGCGGCGCGTGGACGGTGAACTCGACGATGCCGTCACTGAGGTCGGCCTTAGCAAGGATGGTCGCCTCGGAGGTGGCCAGTTCGGTGTAGGTGCGGGCGCGGGCCACGGAGTCCCGGATCACGTCCGGCGTGAGGTCGTCGATCGCGAGGATCTCGCGGGCTGCGGCCTGCCCGTCGCCGGCCGCCAGGATCGCAGTGGACCCGCCGCGGGCCGCATCCCCGCCGGTGTAGACACCGGCCAGCGTGGTCTCCTGCGAACCCTTGTGATCGAGGTTGATCGTGCCCCACTTCGAGGTTTCCAACCGCGGCTCCGAGTCCTTGATGATCGGGTTGGCGGCGTTGCCGAGAGCCATGATCACCAGGTCGGCCGGGCCTTGACGAAACCGTTGTCGTTACCGAGGAACTCCACAGGCGAGCGCAACTCCTCGAACGTGATGCCCTCTTCGAGTGCGTGGTGCTGCTCCTCGACCCGGGCCGGCATCTGCGCCTGCGTGCGGCGGTAGACGATCGTCACGTGGCCGCCGAGACGGCGGGCAGTCCGGGCGGCATCCATCGCCGTGTTGCCGCCGCCGATGACCAGGACCTGCTTGCCTGCGGTCTCCGGCAGCGGTGTCTCGTAGTCCGAGCGCAGCCCCTGCATCAGGTTGACGCGGGTGAGGAACTCGTTGGCCGACATCACGTTCAGCAGGTGCTCGCCGGGCACGTTCATGAACCGCGGCAGTCCGGCGCCGGTACCCACGAAGATCCGGGCGAATCCCGCATCGCGCAGGTCTTGCAGTGTGGCGGTCTTGCCGACCACGAAGTTCATCACGAACCGCCCGCCGAGCATCCGGATCTTCGCCACAACGTCGTCGATCAACTCGTTCGGAAGACGGAACTCCGGGATGCCGTAACGCAAGACTCCGCCGAGGGCGTGGAAAGCTTCGAACACCGTCACCGGGAAACCCTGCGCGGCCAACAGGTAGGCGTTGATCAGCCCAGAAGGACCCGAGCCGATGATCGCCACCGGGGGGTGCGTGGCCATCTCCCAGGGATCGCGCACACCGGCGAACCGGCGCGCCGTCGCCTGCGGGTCGACGAGCTTCTCGCGCTCGGGCAGGTACCACTCGAGCTGGCCGATCGCGATCGGCAACTTCTGGATGCAGGCGCCCTGGCACTGCAGTTCTTGCGGGCACACCCGACCGGTCACATCCGGCAGCGGGTTGCTCGACTCCATCAGTTCCAGCGCCTCGCGGAAACGGTCGTTGCCGATGAGTTCGATCACCTGCGGAATGTGGATCGCCACCGGGCAGCCACCCGTGGGCTCCCGGCAGCCGGCGAGGAACTCCCCGAGCTCGCAGGGCTTCTCCTCACACTGCTTGTCGCGCAGGACCTCCAGCCACACCAGCAGGTCGACCTCGCGCTGGGTGTAGCCCTGCTCGAGGTAACCGAGGAACCCCTGGTTGACCAGCCCGAAGTCCGTGGCCCGGCTGTCGGCGTCACGAACGAACGGCTCGATCGCGTTCTGCGCCGGCCACCCCTTCGACAGCCCGGCGAACATCGGATAGCGGTCCGACAGGTGGGCGTCGATGGCCCGGACGAACTTGCGCTTGCCCGACAGCGGCAGGTTCCAGATGAACCGCATCAGCACGGTGCTGCTGTCGTCACCACGCAACATCATGTCCCACAGCCTGCGCGTGAAGTCCTCGCCCAACTCGGGCTGCTGGAACTCCCACGCCACCGCCTGCATGCCCTCGGAGATGAACACCTCCCGGAACGCCCGCGGGTCGCTGGCCAGTCGCCTGCGCAGCAGGTCCACCTGGTGGTCGAGCTCGGCGGTCATCGGATGATCTCCGCATCGCAGTTGGCCCGCACCCGGTCGATCCGTTTAGCGATCTCGGGGGTCACCTCCACGGACTCGGCCGCACCCGGGATCATCCGGGCGATGACCTGCGCCTGCCCATCGATGACCACCGTGGTCTTGGCGAAGAACTGGGGCAACTCCTGGTAGCAGGTGCCGCAGTCGTTGCACAAACCCTCATCGGCGGTGTCGAGCCAGATGGGACCGTGCGCTGATTCAGCCGGAGCTGTTTCCACCGGCGCCGCGGTACTTGTGCCCTGCACAGACATGACGGGCAGGGTCGTCCCGCCTGGCGCCCGGCTCGAGGTGGCCAACTCCGACATGGCCCTGGCGATGTCATCGAGGGAACTCTCCCGGGCTGCCGAAGCCTCGTCGAACTTCGAGCGCAACTCCTCGATATCCGCATGATGCAGCGCGGTGAGTTGATCCTCGTGGACGCCGGAGAGGTACTGCAGGGTCTGCCAGTACCGCCGGCGGTCCTCGACCAGCGAGACGATCGAATGTGAGCAGGCGACCTTGATCAGGTGCCGGTCCTCGTCGGTCGCGTAGACGAACGGCACATGCTCTGCGCGCCGGTCTGCGGGCAACTCGACGTATTCGTCGATGGGCACGGCGATCACCTGCTCGTCAGCCGTCACCTTGCGGAACTGCTTCTTGAACCGCACCTCACCCAGCGCGAACTCGGCTGGCGTCAGCGGGGTCGTCAACAACTGCAGGGCGCCCTGTTCGTCGAGGTACTCGAGGGTCGTGGTGGTCCACGCCTTGTCGGCGTCGGGGTTGCCGTCGATCGAGAACCACTCGCGCATGGTTGTGCCACGCCTCGGATCGTGCACGAACAGCGGGTGCATCCGGCTCTCGACCGCCATTCGCGCCCTGGCGTTCGACGACGACTCGGGGATGCCGTGCTCGGATCCGCAGGGCGTGTAGACGTTCATGACCGCAGGTGCGCTCGAGTACCCGAGGTATTCCACGCTCGTTGCCAGGAAGTGCCCATGGAACGCGGTGCTGGTCGAGCAGGCGTACACATGCGGGTGGAACGAGGCGAGCAGCGCCAGCTCCTTGCGTGCCTCGTGCTTGCCGGAGTGCGAACCACCGAAACGGGACAGGTCGGAGTCCTGGCCGGTGAAGCTGGACGTGGACGCCTGCCCGCCGGTGTTGGAGTACGCACCCGAGTCCAGCACCAGCATCTTCAGCGGGGTGTCGCTGGCCAGGATCCGCGACATCGCACCGAAGCCGATGTCGTAGCTCGCGCCGTCCCCACCGATGGACATGATCGTCGGCAGCAGCGCCAACTCGTCAGGCGTGAACTTCTCCCACGACAGCGTGCGCAACACCGGTTCGTCGCGGGCTTCGTCGTAGGCATCCTCAAGTTCGAGAGCCGCGATCCGAAGCGCCCGCACGTCGGCGGTCATCTGTGCCGAGATCCCCTCGAAGATCCCCTTGGCCAGCGGGGCGCTGTCCTGGAACAGGCTGTTGACCCACGGGTCGCTGTAGGAGTTGTAGGGCATCGTCGACGCGTACACACTGCTGCAGCCGGTGGCGTTCGCGATCACGACCGGGGACGGGCCGTTGCCGGTGGGGCCGCCCTCGTACAGGTACAACCTGCTCTCCAGGGTCGCGAGCGCACCCTCGATGCGCTGGCGCCGTTGGACGTCCTCGAGGGTGTCGAGCTTGGTCCGTAGCGCGAGCACCAACTCCTCGAGCTCACGCTGGTGAGCGCGGCGCCGGTCGTCGGCCAGGGCGTGGCTGGTGGCCATCACGAGCCGGATCGCGGTGACCTCCCCGCAGCCGCGGCACGCCCCGTGCCCGCCGGTCGTGGAGTAGAAGTTGGCGCGGTCCAGCATGAGCCGCTTCAGGTCGCCGTCCGGGGTGGTCGAGTCCTCGAGGAACCGCGCCGGTGTATTCGGCAACGCGCCCATGAACTCGAAACGTTCCTGGAGGGTGGCGAGCACATCGGTGTCCTCGTCGAGGGCTGTCAGAGCACCGGGCCCGCACACCTCGATGCATTCCAGGCAGCCGGTGCACTTCCACGGGTCCACCGTCGCCGCGAACAGCGCGCCGGTGCCGGCAACGGAACCCTCCATCGCGTCGAAGAACGGGCGCGTGCGCGACACCGGGTAGGTGGCAAGTTTGGCGACCAGCCGGTCGAAATTGCGCTGCAGGGTCGGCTGTCCCCAATCGATACCCGCGCCCACCTGCGCGACGATCTCGTCGAACGGCCGGGCGGTCTTGTCCTGCCGGTAGGCCTCCCGCACCTGCTCGGCGAGGGTGTAGACGTGCGCGCGCAAGGCGTCGCGTTGCGGCTCGGTGATGTCGAGTTCCCTGATCCCGGTCAGGATCAGGTCGTGGATCTCGTGCACCACGTTCGGAATCGCCGCGTCCGGACAGGCCAGGGCGCACTCCATGCAGCCGGTGCAAGTCGAGAAGTCGAACGCCGGCACGGTGCGCCGGAACAGGCCTTTGTCCTTCGCGGCAGCGGTTCCAGCGGGCATGAATAGCCCAGCTCCGGGAAGCACGGGCGCCTCGGCGATCGTGCCCTCGCGGAACGGGCGGGCGGTCGCGTCCTCGTAGTAGGCCGGGTCGAACAGTCCAGCCGTGCTCGCGGCGGTGGCGCACATCGACGCCGACGGCGCCACGCTGTGCCGGATGGCCACCGGCGGGTCCTCGTCGATGGCCAGGAAGAACGGGGTGTCGTACTCGACGACTCTGGTGGCCGCCATGCCGTCGCGGATGACCGCCATGTTGCCTTCGACCACGGCCTCACCCTTGCCGCCGAACTTCTTCAGGATCTGGGCGTGGACCTTCGCGGCGATGTCCGTCTCAGATGCGCCCCCCGAAACCCGGTCCACGTGCCCGACCACCGCACCGATGAACGCGATGCCCATCATCCGGGTCTCAAGGTCAGCAGTCGGCGCATGCTTCTTGGCCACGCTGAACGCGTCCACGACCAGGAACCGGATCCGGCGGTCGCGAATCGTGCGACGGGCGTGCCGGGGCAGTTCGCGCCAGACGTCCTCGGGCGACAGGTCGGACTGCAGGATGAATGTGCCGCCCTCGACCAGCCCCTTCAACGGGTTGGCATGGAAGAACGCGCGGTGGTCTGGCGAGACGACGACCTCGACCTCTTCGAGCTCGGCGTTGGTGAGCAGGACCGGTTCCGGGCTCAGCGTGATGTAGTAGTTCGTGGGTGCGCCGCTCTTCTCCGAGCCGTACTTCGGCGCCGACTTTGAATGCATGCCCAGCACGCCGGCAAGGATGTCGGTCAACAGCTTGCCCGTTGCGATGGTGCCGTAGCCGCCGACCGAATGGAAGCGCAGCCGAATGGCGCTCGGCGGGAGTAGCACCGGGTTGGGCTCGGTCTCCAGGGCCATCAGTTCAGTCTCGGGATAGGCCGCTCGCAACCGGTCTTGCACCTCTGCCATATGCGGCGAGGACGTGTGGGAGAAGAACTGCGAACCCAGGTAGATCAGCGGTGCGCTGTCGGGCTGGGTCATCTGCTCGAACGCAGCGATGACGTGGCGCGGCTGCACGTCGTGGCCGCCGAGGCCGAAGATCGCGGTGGTCAGCCGTAGTTGCGCCGCGAGCGCCGGGATGCCGTCGTGGCGCTGGCCCGCCGCGTTGGCCGTGGCCCGGAACAAGGCCTGCGTGACAAGGCCGGTCAGTGCGGTCTGGTCCGAGCGCTCCAGAACCGTGATCGCCTTGGCGCCTGAGATAGCTTCGATGAGTTCGGCTTCGGGGAACGGCTGGAGCAGTTTCACCGAGACCACGCCGACCTTGAGGCCGCGCTCGCGCAACACCGGCAGCACCGCGCGTACGTCGTCGGTGATCGAACCGAGGCCGATCATGATGTAGTCGGCGTCCTCGCAGTCGTAGGCCATCACCGGGGAGTATGTGCGTCCCGTTAGATCGGAATACTCGGCCATCGCCTGGCGGGTCAGCGCGGGCACGGCACTGGCGAAGTGGGTCCGGTGGTCGGCGGCACCGGCCTGGAAGTCAGGCTGGTTCTGCACGGCGCCGGTCAGCCCGGGGGTGTTCACGTCGACCAGGGCCGGCACGAGCTGGCGGGTGCCCTTCTCGAAGGCATTGAGCCATTGGCGTCGCCATTGACCATGCAGTTCCTCGGGCACGAACCGCCGCGTGGTCTCGATCATGTCCCCGGCGTTGTCGGTTTCGATCTGATCGGCGAGGTCGTCGAGGTGAGCGGCCAGCGCGGCGAGGTCTGCAGGACGGAAGTCGTCGCGGTGTCGCTCAAGGTACTGCGTCAGTTGGAACACGCGGCCCTTGGCGCCGAACAGCACGTCCTGGGCCACGGTCGGGCTCTTGATCCGGCCGGCTGGATCGCCGAGGTATTCGCGCAGCAACTCCGGCTCGGGCATCAGCGCCTCGCTGAGCATGTGGCTGGTGGAGAACCCGTCCATGGCGTTGGCCACCGGGATCAGCGACAGCGCGGAGGTCCGGTAGGCGATCGCCGCGAGGTCGGCTGCCTCCTGCGGGTTGGAGCCGAACAGGATGGTGTACCCCGCGGACAGCAGCGCATAGACGTCGTCGTGGCCGGCCATGACGTTCAGAGAGTGTTTGGACACCACGCGCGCCGCCACCTGCAGCACAAAACCGCCGGTCTTCTTCCCGACGGTTACGTAGTGTGACTCCATCGCGTAGAGGATGCCCTGGCTCGACGAGGCGTTGGAGATGAACTGACCGCCGGTCAGCGCCGCACCGAGCGCACCGCTCTGCGCCGAGTGCTCGCCCTCCGGCTCGAAGAAGAACGGGTGTTTGCCCCAGACGTTCACGCCACCCTCAGCCCGGGCCGCCTCGAACAACTCCGAGATCTCAGTCGACGGGGTGATCGGGTAGCCGATGACGCCACCACAAACGTGGCGCATGACGTGGGCGATGGCACCGTTGCCGTGGATCACGGCTGGCTGGCCGGGGTATGGGGGCTTGCGAAGATCAGCGTGCATCACTTCGATGTCCGGGGCTGTTGAGTTGCCCTCCGGCGCGTACGCGCTGTCCTCGTATCGGGTGGTTGTCTCGCGGTCGCTCATAGACCTCACCTTTCGATACAAGTCAGTCTCCCACTTCGAGATGTCTGACTCGCAACGTCCTCGATGACTTGTAACGGGTCCAACCGGCTAGACCAGAACCATGAGGCTACCAACCCACAATGCCGCCGCCAATAGACACGAGCCGAATTCGATGAGCACCGACCAGCCGGCCGACTTCATCGCCTGCATGGTGGTGGGCCAAGCATCCTTGAACGTCTTGAGCCGGATGGCTTCGGCCAAGAACACCCCCACGATGAAGCCCACGACCAGCCCCACGATCGGGATCACGAAGAAGCCGACGATTCCTGCCACAGCACCCACGAAGAGCACCCAGTTCGGGACGCCGCTGGCTTTGAGTTGCTTACCGGGGATCAGGTACTTCAGAAGTTGACCGAGGGCGATGATGGCCACCGCACCGATGGCCACGGCCCACGCGGTGGTGCCGCCTGTGGGAACGCCCCGGGAAGGATCGGGACGACGGTTCCGAACAATCCGACGAGGATCGCCAGGCCCACCAGCAGGTTGGTCATGGGATCAGTGTGTCAGCGACTATTGAGCTTCTCGAAGGAGCCGAGCACCAAGTTGACTCCCTGCATCGACTTGTCCTTGTCGAGTTCCTCAGAGCCCTCACCGACCATCCGCAGGCCATCGATCCCCTCGGCGAGCATGCGCCGGGCTTTGGCATCCTCGATCTCGTCCAGGCGCGGAGTGAGTTCGTCGGACACTTCCTGCAGGTGACGACCCATCGCCTTCATCTTGCCGAACTGAAGCTTGGCCGCCATATCCTGCAATTGCGCCATCTCCGCTGCGGCATTGCCGAGATCGGTCTGGAGGGCAAAGATGCGTTGCTCATCGGTCGCCCCCTCTTCAAAGGTGGGCGCCGTGTAGTTGGCATAAGACGTGGTCGTCGTGAACATGTAGTTGTACGCGACTGCTCCCCCAACCACCATAAGGAGGGCCAGGCTCAGAACAACGATCACGCGACGGGTCATACAAGGGTCATTCCCTCAAGGGCACTTAGTTAAACCTTACAGCCAGATGCCCGCGAACAACATGGCCGCGATCACGGCCCCCCACCCGATCACGATGAGCACATCCCAACCACCGGTGGCCAGACGGGAGGCAAGCCGACGCACCCCGCCGGACCCGTTGGCCGCGGCCATCCTGTTGGTCCCGAGGACGCTGACCAGAACCGCGCCGGCACAGACGGTGCAGAACGGGCACAGTGAGCCGATGGAGTACGCGACTTCGAACATGTACCAGGTCAGGAAGGCCGCGAAAAATACCGCCAAGCCCAGCATCGCGTTGTGGAACCCTGCGACCAGCCTTCCGCCCGAACCGATCACGGCGCCGGCGGTGGCCAGGATGGCGAACATGATGACGCCCAACAACGCGTTGGGGGGCCCGAGGACGCTGGACTGCCAGGCCAGCAGAACCGGTGAACAGCCCACCGTCGAGCTGATGTCGCAGAAGGAACCCGCGGCGGGGTCCTTCAACAAGGCGATCTTGTCGACAACGGTGATCGAACCGGAAACGATCCCAACCGCACCGGCTCCAGCAACCAACCAACCCCAGGGGCGGCTGACGCTGCCGTCGGGTTCGGAGACAGGGGTGTTGAGGTATTCCTGTGTTGCGCTCACATCACCATTATCGGACGATTCAGGCGCGTTCGACACCCCCGAATTCCTCGATGAACAAGGCCTGCGCAAGGACTGCCCGCTGGAGTTCGGCGAGGTCCACACTCTCGTTGGGGGCATGGATCCTGGCCATCGGATCTTGCGCCCCGAACAGCAGGATCTCCGCCTCGGGGACCGCCGATCGCAGTGAGTCGATCAGCGGGATCGAACCCCCGGCGCCGATCCACCGCCTCCGGAATGACGCTCACCTTCACACCCCACGGCGCGCGGGTCTGCAGATGCCGGATCAACGCCGCGCGCGCGGCAGTCGCGTCCTGGTCGGGCGGCACTCGCAGGGACACGCGCGCGCGGGCGAAGGGGATCACGGCGTTGATCGCGCCTTCGGTGGCCGGCGCATCGATCCCCGTCACGTTGATCACCGGTTTACTGAACAAGCGCGAGGCGATGCTTCCGGTGCCGACGAGTGGTTGGTCCGGCTCGACGCCTGCAAGCTCACGGAAGTCGGCCTCGGCGAACTCGGGACCGTCCCAATCGAATCCTTCGATCCCGTCGATACAGGTGTCGCCGTTTCCGTCGCGCATGGTGGCGAGCAGCCCGATCAGCGCCATAAGGGCGTCGGGTGCGGGGCCGCCGAACATGCCAGAATGCACCGACCCTTGCAGCGTTCGGCACTCGACCGTGACGGCGCCCATGCCCCGCAGCGCGGTGGTGAAAGTCGGCTCGTTGATTCGTGCGTTGCCCACGTCAGCCACGACGATGGCATCCGATGCGAAGAGGTGCGGGTTCGCGCGCGGGTATTCCGCGAACGGCCCGCCCCACTCCTCCTCACCCTCCACGATCACGCGCACGGTGCACGGGGGTCGACCCTCGAAGGCCCGCATCAACGCGGCGTGCATC
>JALOLM010000112.1 GCA_025455985.1 Candidatus Nanopelagicales bacterium
CATCGACTCCCCTGGCCCGGGATGCCGTGGCGGTCGTCGCTGCGGAGGATCTGCGCGCGGCCCGCGACGAGTTCCTCGAGACGATCCAACGGCTGGGCGGACGCGTGACCAGCGAGACCGTGACCACAGACGGGTCCACGTCGTCATCGGTGTCGACCGATATCGCGACGTACCCACCCACGCCGGTCAACCCTGGGATCCAGATCGCGGTGGAGGTGCCTGCCGAGGCCTACGACCAGGCAGTGGCAGTGATCCCCACGCTCGGAGACGTGGTGAGCTTCAGTGCCTCCTCGGTGGACCGCGGCACCGAGATCGCCGACGTTGAGGCCCGGATCAAGGCGCTGCAGGCGTCGGTCGCGACTCTGGAAGGCCTTATGGACCGCGCCCAGAGCATCTCGCAGGTGATCCGCCTCGAAGGTGCTATCGCCGAACGCCAGGCCGAACTCGACGGGCTGACAGCACAGCAGCGCTACTTGCAGGACCAGGTCTCGCAGGCCCGCATTTCGCTGGAGCTGATCAGCCCGGATGACGCCGCCACACGCTATGGCGATGGACTCTCCGGCTGGGAGAGCTTCCTCGACGGGCTGGCTGCCGCGTGGCAATGGGTCGGATGGCTACTGCTGGTGACCAGCCCTCTGTGGCTGGTGGCCATCGGCATCTGGATGTGGCGGCGCCGCAGGAGGTAGGCGGCGCGCAGTCATCGTCCTTACACGACTGAGCACCCGCATCCGGCGGTCGGACGCGGGTGCTCAGTCGTGGTTGTCAGGCGGAGGGCTGAGGGGTCCAGCGCAGGTACGGCTTGACCTCTTCGACCTCACCGAAACGCGCTTGTGCGTCCTCGGTCGACATCATCGGGGACACGATGACTCGTGACCCGGGCTCCCAGTCCACAGGGGTGGACACGGGCACCAGATCTGTGAGCTGCAGGGCGTCGATCACCCGCAGGATCTCGTCGAAGTTGCGGCCCACCGACTTCGGGTAGGTCAGCGTCAGCCGGACCTTGTTCGACGGGTCGATGATGAACACAGAGCGCACGGTGGACGTATCCCCCTCGCCGGGGTGGATCATGTCGTAGGTCTCCGACACGGCCTTGTCTGGGTCGGCGATGATCGGGAAGTTGAGGTCGGTGCCGCCCACATCACCGATGTCGCCTGCCCACTTCTCGTGCGACTCCAGCGGGTCCACCGAGATGGCGATGGCCTTGACGCCGCGCTTGTCGAACTCCGACTGCAGTTCGGCGGTCCGGCCGAGTTCGGTGGTGCAGACGGGCGTGAAGTCGGCCGGGTGGCTGAAGAAGACGGCCCACGAGCCGTCCTTCCAGTCGTGGAAGCGGATCGGACCGTCGGTGGTCTCCGCACTGAAGTCGGGGGCGATGTCGCCCAGACGGATGGCCATGGATTTCCTCCTGTTGAGTGCTGTGGATAGGCGTTACGAGTGATAGAACAAACCGCCGGCAAGGCCGGTCAGGGATTCAGGCGCGGCAACAGGCTGCGCTGCACACGCGCATGTGGTCGATGGTGCGTCGACAACACAAGACCAGGCCGATCATGGCGCGAACCTAACACACCGGCATTCAGCGTCCCAGAAGTGGACCGGCCCGGACCGCGCAACCCGCCAGCGAAGGGTGCGCGCCACTAGAGTCTGCTTCAGACCCGCCCACCGAGGAGCACCATGACCCCAGAACAGGCGCAGTACTTCGCTCAGCGATTCGAGGCAGTCGTGAGCAACGTGGAGCGGTTTATCCAGGGCAAGGACGACGTCGTCCGCCTGGCCCTCATCGCGCTGCTGGCCGAGGGCCACCTGCTCATGGAGGACGTACCGGGAGTGGGCAAGACCTCGCTGGCCCGATCACTGAGCGCCTCGTTGGGATTGTCCGGCAGCCGCATCCAGTTCACTCCCGATCTGCTTCCCTCCGACGTCACGGGTGTCACCGTCTTTCACCAGAGCAAGGACAGTTTCGAGTTCCATCCCGGGCCGGTGTTCGCCAACGTGGTGCTCGCCGACGAGATCAACCGGGCCTCGCCGAAGACGCAGTCCGCCATGCTCGAGGTGATGGCTGAACGCACCGTCACCGTCGATGGCCGCAGTCACCCGGTGCCCCGGCCCTTCCTCGTGCTCGCTACCCAGAACCCGGTCGACATGGACGGCACATACCCGCTGCCTGAAGCCCAGCTCGACCGGTTCATGATGCGGATCTCCGTGGGCTACCCCAACCCGGCAGCAGAGACTCAGATCCTGAAGAACGCCCATGAAGGCCGGCGGCTCGAGGACCTCAAGGCGGTTTCGAACATCGAAGAAGTGACCGGCATGATCAAGGCCGCTGGCAGCGTGCACATCGCCGACAGCGTCCTGACCTACATCGTCGGCCTGGTGACGGCCACGCGGAACTCCCAGGGTGTGCGGTTGGGATCCAGCCCGCGCGGTGGTTTGGCGCTGATGGCCTCCGCCCGGGTGAGGGCCGCGTCACGAGGACGCCACTACGTCACCCCGGAGGATGTCGGAGCGCTGATCCAGCCAGTGCTCGCCCACCGCCTGGTCCTGTCCCCCGAAGCCATCGCCGGCGGCGCCACCTCTGAGCAGGTCCTGGCCGAGGCGACCCGTGGAGTCCCGGTCCCGCAAGCCTGATCATGTCTCAGACCAAAGAGGAACCGGTGGTCGTCAAGGCCGCCGACGATGAACCGGACTCGGTGCGCACCACCTCTGCGCGCACCAAGGGACTGCTCATCTGCGTCCCGATCCTGCTCGGCCTCGGCTTCCTCCTCGGATATCCGGCGCTGGTCGTCGTCGGACTGGCACCCGTCCTGCTCGTGGCGATCGCGCTGTTCATGGTCGGCCGACGCCCCGGGGGCAATCTGCGCCGTGCCGTCGAGCCCACGCAGTTGACCCGCGGCGAGACCGCCACAGCCGTGATCACCAGCGTCAACAACCGGGTCACCCCGACAGGTGTCGTCGAGGCCATCGACAGCATCGGCGGCCAACCGGTCGACCTCCTCATCCCGCCGGTCCCCCCGCGCAGGGAGATCACGGTGACCTACAAGTTCGTCCCGCTCAAGCGCGGCGAGCTGCATCTCGGGCCTGTGACGCTGGAGCGACGCGACCCCTGGGGGCTGTTCGTGCGCCGGGCCACCGCGTCGGCCACCATGTCGCTGTTGGTGCACCCGCGGGTACTTCCGGTGGAGATCTCCCTGGCAGGCAACCGGATCGGCCAGGAGGGCGGGACCGCCGACCGGGACGTGCTGGGCTCGAATCAGTTCCACACACTGCGCGAGTACGTGATCGGCGACGAACTGCGCCAGATCCATTGGCGCAGTTCAGCGCGGGTCGGCAAGCTCATGGTCAAGCAACTGGTCGACAATCCTTTGCCCAGGGCGCTGGTGCTGCTCGACAACGACATCCGCTCGTACCTGACGCCGGAGGACTTCGAGGAGGCAGTCGACGCGGCGGCCTCCATCGGCACCGCCATCGTTCAAGCCGGTCTGCCTGTGGCCCTGCGCACAACCGGGGAGGATGCGGCCGTCGAGATTCTGCGTGCCGATGACATCACCCGCCTACTCGACGCCTTGGCGCTGTCAGATCCCCGCGTCCTGAAGGTGTCCCCACCGGCACTTCGGCAGATCCTGCTGGCGACCCGGTCGACGTCGTTCTTCCTCGTCACGGGTCCTCGCACGGGACTGCTGCCCAGCGCGATCGCCGCCCTCGGACTTGTCGGGGAGGGCACGATCGTGCGCATGGGCCAGGAGGGCGGCCTCACCCGGCCCCGTCGGGGGCTGGTGTTCCGTGACGTGCTCCGATGCGAGGACCTGGGGATTCCGATGACTCCGGGTGGGCGGGCATGACCCGCGTCGATGTCGTCCGGCGGACGGTTGCGGTCGGCATCATGTCGCTGGGCGCGACGGCGGTGTTCTTCCGCTTGTTCGGCTGGGCGCCGGTGCTCGCGCGACTGTTCCCCGTGATCATTCTGTGTTGCATCGGCTACGCCTTGGGCACGGCCGGTGGGCAGCGCGTCCAGCGTGGACTCGGGGCGCTCGTCGGACTGATCACCACTGTGATCGGAAGTCTCGTGCTGGGGGCGATGACGATCGCCAACCAGGACGGCGAAGTCGGCCTCGGCAACTTCTTCAGCGGCTTGGTCGAGGGCTTCGGCATCATCATCCGCTCAGTGGTCCCCGCCCCGGTGAACGCCGAGACCGTGACGGCGGCGATCCTGTTGAGCGCCTACGGCACTCTCGTCGCCTGCCTGCTGGTCACCACTTTCATCCCCGCATCGAGCCTGCTGCCGCCGACAGTCATCTTCGTGGTGGGACTCATGCTGTCCCAGGGGTCGGCCGTCAGCGCGTTGCCGTTCGCAGCAGTGTTCGTGGCCAGTGTCGTGGCCGCATTGGCGCTCATGCCCGCAGCCAAGCAGCAGAACCGGATCGAGGACGGTGCCGAGTTCGCTGACGTCGAGACCGCCCCGCGTCCGGGCCGTCCGCTGCGGGTCGGCATGGTCACCGTCGCCGCAGTCCTCGTCGCGGTGCTCGCGGCGGCGTTGGGGCCACTGACCGGAATCGGTTCGATCCGAACCGCATTCGACCCTCATCAGAAGGACAACTTCAGGCCCGACACCGACCTCGATGGTGACGACGTCGTCTCACTGGCGACCAAGTGGCAGACCCTGCGCCGGGAGGAGCCGTTCGATGTGTTCACGGTTACCGGCCCGAACATCCCATCGGCTGTGAACTGGGCGATCAACTCGAAGTTCGACGGCACAGCATGGAGCAGCCTCACCACGTTCGATCAGGTCGGCGAGGAGGGTATCCCGTATATAGGGCCCAAACCGCGATTCACCATCGACGGCTCAACCGGCTTCGAAACGGGCGCGGCCCTTCCCGGCCCCTGGTTGCCCGCCAGTTACCGTCCGACCAACATCACCGGCCCGTTGACCCGCGCCGATCCCGAGGGCACCGTCGTCGCGGGCGACGACAAAGGCGCAGATAAGCAGTACACGGTCGACTTCCGGGCGCTCGCGCTGCGATCACTGGCACCACTCGAGACGGTCAAAGCCGTGGACCGCCCCGAGTTCGGCACCTTGCGGGAGTTGCCCACGGGATTCCCGCAGGAACTCACCTTCTTCGCCGCCAGCGTCATGAGCAGCGGCGCGACGCCGTACCAGAAGCTGGAGGCGTTGGCCGACGTCCTCTCGAGTCCTCCGTACGAGGAGAAGGTCGACTCCGTGGAGAACTCGTTGGACAACGAGGCGCTGTTCAATCTCGTTCTCACATCCAGGAGCGGCACCGAGGCCCAGTTCGCCACCGCATTCGCGTTGATGGCGCGCAGCCAGGGTTTCCCCACCCGCCTGGTCGTCGGCTATTCGACGAAGGGCAAAGGTGACAGCCGCACCATCGCCTCCACCGATGTGCTGGTCTACCCCGAGGTGGAATTGACGAAGGTGGGCTGGGTGCCTTTCGCCCCCGGTCCGCGCGATCTGGCCCGCGGGGTCCCGGTCGTGCAGCGGTTCAAGCCGCCGAAAGAGGAGAAACCGCCGAAGGAGACACCCACGCCCACCCCCACGCCGACGCCGACTCCCACCCCGACCGAGTCCGAGCAGCCGCAGAAGCAGGACGAGGGTTTCGACTTCGCCGTGCTGCTGGTGCCGCTGCTCCTGGTCCTGGTCATCATCGCCTGGCCGGTCCTGGTTGTCTGGCGACGAGGACGGATTCGCAAGTCCTTGGACGTCGGCTCGCCCGATCAACGCGTGGTCGGAGCCTGGTCCTATGCACGTTGGGCATCACGCAGGCTGGGGACACCCATGACCGACACCGTCTCCCCCGCGACGTACGCCGCTGATCCCAACACCGCTCCCAGGCTGGCGTCATTGGCCGCACTGGCGGAGACGGCCATGTACGCACCCGAACAACTCGATGCCGGCCAAGCGACCGCGTCGTGGGAGCTCAGCGAGCACGTGACCGCCGACGCTGTGCGGCGCGCTTCATGGGCCCGCAAACTGCGGTGGTGGTTGGTCCCGGCACGAGGACCACGCTGAACGGCGGATGCAGGCGGCCAGCAGAGCACCTACCGTGGATGACATGCACACGAAACCCGCCAAAGACCCCCAGGTGTTCCCCCGCAGCAAGACTGAGGAACAGTGGCGCGTCGAGTTGAGCCCCCAGGAGTACCACGTGCTGCGCGAAGCCGGCACCGAACGCGCGTTCAGTGGTGAGTACACCGACACCGAGGATGTCGGTGTGTACTCCTGCCGCGCGTGTGGCGCTGAGTTGTTCCGCTCGTCGGAGAAATTCCACTCCGGCTGCGGCTGGCCGTCGTTCTTCTCCCCCCTGGCCGGTGACGCGATCATCGAGATCGAGGACAGGTCCCTGGGAATGGTGCGCACGGAGGTGCGCTGCGCCTCGTGCGGCTCGCACCTCGGGCATGTCTTCGCCGGTGAGGGTTACGGCACACCCACGGACCTGCGCTATTGCATCAACTCGGTGTCACTTCGCCTGGAACCAGCGGAGCCGAAAGGCTGACTCCAGAGGAGCCGGTCACAGGTCCGCGCTCCTACGGCATCCGTTCCAGCAACTCCGCCAGATCCCAGCGCCGACCGGTGTAGAAGGGGATCTCCTCGCGGACATGTAGGCGGGCACGCGAGCCGCGCAGATGGCGCATCAGGTCCACGATCCGGTGCAGTTCCGCAGCCTCGAACGCCAGCAGCCACTCGTAATCGGACAAGGCGAACGTGGCTACCGTGTTCGCGCGCACATCCGGGTAGCCACGGGCCATGCCACCGTGCTCGGCCAGCAGCTCACGGCGCTCCGCGTCGGGCAGCAGATACCACTCGAAACTGCGCACGAACGGGTACACGCAGACGTAGTCCAGGGCCTGCTCATCGGCCATGAACGCCGGGATGTGTGACTTGTTGAACTCCGCGGGCCTGTGCAGCGCCTGCACCGACCACACGGGCTTGAGCCGTTGACCGAGGCTGGTGGCACGCACCGCGTGGTAGGCGGCCTGCAGCGTCTCGCTCTCGTCGCTGTGCCACCAGACCAT
>JALOLM010000113.1 GCA_025455985.1 Candidatus Nanopelagicales bacterium
ACATTGCAGCCCGGCGAGGCGGTCTACGTGGATCCGGGCACGGTCCACGCATACGTGCGTGGTGTGGGTATCGAGGTCATGACCAACAGCGACAACGTGCTGCGGCTCGGACTGACCAGCAAGGTGATCGCCGTCGAACCAGCGTTGGCGGCCCTGGACACGTCCGCCCAGCCGCACCCATGTGTGCCGACCGTCGAGGGCGGCCGGTCCGCCTACGGACACCCGGACGCACCCTTCGACGTGCTACTGGTCCGGGATGACCGAGCGCATGCCCCCGCTGGTCGGTCGCGCACGATCTTGTGTCTGGACGGCAGTGTCGGCCTGGGGGCCATCTCGCTGAACGTCGGCGATGCAGCCCTGCTCACAGCCGAGGATCCGTCCCTAGACCTGGTGGTGGCTGGGCGGGCAGTACTGGCCGAGCAGGTCGGCCCGGCGCAAGTGGCAGGATGATCCGGTGAGTACCGAAGGCGGGACCAAGGCCGTACTGGCGGCGTTGATCGCCAACATGGGGATCGCCATCTCCAAGTTCGTGGCCTTCATCCTGACCGGATCGTCGTCCATGCTGTCCGAGGCGATCCACTCCGTGGCCGACAGCGCCAACCAGGTCCTGCTGCTGGTCGGGGGTAAGCGTTCGCGACGTGCCGCCGACCCGACCCACCAGTTCGGCTACTCGCGGGTGCGCTACGTCTACGCCTTCGTCGTATCGATCGTGCTGTTCCTGGTGGGTGGGATCTTCAGCCTCTACGAGGGCTTCCACAAGTTCACCCACCCCGAGGAGTTGCGCGACGTCGGGATCGCGATCGGCGTGCTGCTCATCGCCATCGCGCTGGAGGCCTTCTCGTTCCGCACGGCGATGCGCGAGGCCAACAAGTCACGAGGCCGGCGTTCGCTGTTCCGGTACGTCCGCGACGCCCGGCAACCGGAACTGCCGGTGGTTCTGCTCGAGGACTCCGGGGCCCTGATCGGTCTGGTGTTCGCGCTCATCGGGGTCGGCATGGCCACGCTCACCGGTGACGGCCGGTGGGACGGCCTGGGCGCCATGGCGGTCGGCACCCTGCTGGTCGTGATCGCGGTGTTCCTGGCCTTCGAGATGGCCAGCATGCTCGTGGGGGAGTCCGCCCTGCCCGAGCAGGAGGAGGCGCTGCGGGGGGCGCTGAACGGCATCGAGGCCATCGACCGGGTCATCCACATGAAGACCCTGCACGTGGGTCCCGACGAGTTACTCGTGGCCGTCAAGGTGGCCTTCGGCTCCGACGACGACGCTGCCCAGATTGCCGCCGGCATTGACGAGGCTGAAGCGGCGATCCGCGCGGCGGTGCCCTCGGCCAAGTACGTGTACATCGAACCCGACCTGTACCGCGTGCCCGGATCCGAGGTGAGGTGAACCGCATGAGCAGCCCCGTGATCACGCAGCCGCAGTCCCCCTACCCGGGAGCCAGTGACGCCGCCGTCGAGGCGTGGTGGCAAGGGGTTCGCCTGCGCAAGCCCAGTTGGGGATTTCCGGACTTTCTGATCGCTGTCGCGCTGTGGCTGATCTTCAGCGTGGTGTCAGGGGTGCCGATCCTGATGGCCCAGGAGGGGTCTGCTGCCTTTGCCTGGCTGCTTCTGGTCGGGGTGGTCCTGCCATGGCTGGGGATGGCTGGTTGGCCGTGGCTGGTCAGCAGGTTGCGCGGCAACGGGATACGTCTGGACTTCGGGCTGCGGGTGCGGTGGGCCGATGTCGGCTGGGGCCTGTTGTTCGGTGTGGCCGCGCTGATCGCGGCGTCGGTGATCGCGGCGGGACTCACGGCGCTGTTCGGCGAGTTCGACTCCAGCGCCGGCGAGGTGGCCGCCAACCTCGACGACTTCCCCGTCGCCCGGTTCTTCTTCGCCCTCGCCGTCGGCTTCGGCGCCCCGATCGTGGAGGAGTTGTGCTACCGCGGTCTGCTGCTGACCAGCCTGCTCAAGCGGGGTATGAGCCGCTGGCTGGCGGTGGTCATCACCGCGGCGTTGTTCGCGGCGATGCACCTGGAGCCGATCCGGTTCGCCCTGCTGTTCGCGATCGGGCTGATCCTGGGCTGGGCGCGCGTGCACCGCAACAACACCACGACCGCCATCGTCGCCCACATGACCAACAACCTGCCCGGGGCAGTCGGGATCCTTTTCCTACTGGGCTGATCGATCGGTCGTCGCGGGCTTGGCGTCGGTCCCGCGACCGGTGGTCACGTTCTGCAATAGTGGCCATGTGAAGGGGCGAATCCTGGTCGTGGACGACGATCCTGCGTTGTCCGAGATGCTGGGCATCGTCCTGCAAGCCGACGGCTTCGAACCGTTCTTCGTCGCTGATGGCGCCCGGGCGCTGGAGGCTTTCCACCACACCCGCCCCGATCTGGTCCTGCTGGACGTGATGCTTCCCGGCAAGGACGGCATCGAGGTCTGCAAGTCCATTCGTGCCGAGAGTGGTGTGCCCATCGTCATGCTGACGGCGAAGACCGACACGGTGGACGTGGTCCTGGGCCTGGAGTCCGGCGCGGACGACTACGTGGTCAAACCGTTCAAGGCCAAGGAGTTGGTGGCACGCATCCGCACCAGGCTGCGCCGTCTGGAGGACGCCAAACCCGAGATCCTGCACATCGGGGACTTGACCATCGATGTGGCCGGGCACAGCGTGCGCCGGGGGGACAAGGTCATCGAACTGACACCCTTGGAGTTCGACCTGCTCGTCTGCCTGACCCGCAAACCCTGGCAGGTCTTCAGTCGCGAGGTTCTCCTGCAGGAGGTCTGGGGCTACCGTCACCCGGCCGATACGCGCCTGGTCAATGTCCATGTGCAGCGGTTGCGGTCCAAGATCGAGCACGATCCGGAGAACCCGGAACTCGTGCTCACCGTGCGTGGTGTCGGGTACAAGGCGTGCGACGACACGGGCTGATCCGTGTTCTCCGCAGTGGTCCACAGGTGGCGCCGGTCACTGAGTCTCCGGGTGCTGATCATCACGCTGGTCGCATCGACAGTTCTGGTCGGGGTGGCCCTGGGACTGTTGCTGCTCAGGGTGACCAACGGCTTGGTCGACGCCAACACCAGCAAGTCCATCGCCGAGGCCAACGTCGGCCTGGCAGCGGCCCAACAGGTGGTGCTGCAGGCCAGTGAGAGCGGGCCCCCGGTTCCCGGTGAAGGCCTTGCGGACAGCATCATGAACGCGCTGGTGAGCAGCAACGAGGGTGGCTCGTTCGAAGTCCTGCTGCTGGACGCCTCAAGTCCGGCGGTCACGACGCTGCCCGAGCGCGGCACAAATCTGGTCGAGGTCGCCAGTGTTCCGGCCAAGCTGCGGGCCCAGGTGCGCACCGAGGGCACCGAGGCCTGGACCTACACGACGGTGCGCTCGGTGAACCAGCCCGACGAGCCGGGTCTGGTGGTCGGGTCGCTGCTGCAACTGGGTCCGGACGCCGCGTATGAGGTGTACTACCTGTTCCCGTACGGCGAGCTGCAGCGCGCTCTGGACCTGGTGCGCTCCACGGCCTGGCTGGCAGGTGTGCTGTTGGTGGGTCTGCTGGCGCTGGCCATGTTCCTCGTGGTGCGCCACGTCGTGATGCCGGTTCGTCAGGCCGCACGTACTGCAGAACTGCTGCGGGCCGGGCATCTGGAACAGCGGCTGCCGGTCCGCGGTGAGGACGATCTGGCCGCACTGGCCTCCGCCTTCAACGACATGGCGGCGTCGCTGCAGACCCAGATCCGGCAACTGGAGAACCTGTCGAGGCTGCAGCAGCGGTTCGTATCGGATGTATCCCACGAGTTGCGCACACCCCTGACCACCATCCGGATGGCCTCGGATGTGCTCTACGACCAGCGTGAGGAGATGCCGGCGAGCCTGCGCCGCAGCAGTGAACTGTTGCGCGGCCAACTCGACCGGTTCGAACTGCTGCTCACCGACCTTCTGGAGATCAGTCGGTTCGACGCCGGGGCCGCCTCGCTGGAGCCGGAATCGGTCGATGTGCGTGACGTCGTGCAGCAGGCCGTGGACGCCGCCGGGCCGCTGGCGGTGGCCGCCGGAAGTGACCTGGTGTGCGAGTTCGCCGACCGTCCGTGTGTCGTCGCCTGCGACCCGCGCCGCATCGAGCGGATCGTGCGCAATCTGCTGAGCAACGCCATCGAGCATGGCGAGAGCGGTCCCATCGAGGTCAAGGTGGCTGGTACCGAGCAGGCCGTGGCGGTGTCGGTGCGCGACCATGGCCGCGGCCTCGATGATCAGGATCTCGATCGGGTCTTCGACCGTTTCTGGCGCGCGGATCCGGCGCGTGCCCGCACGCTGGGCGGCACGGGGCTGGGGCTGTCCATCGCGATGGAGGACACCCGGCTGCACGGTGGCCGGCTGGCCGTCTGGGGTCGGCCCGGTCAGGGAGCGGTCTTCCGGCTGACCCTGCCGCGGGTACCAGGTCACGAGTTGCCGGCAGAATCCCCGCTCCCGCTCGACCCGACGCAGGTCCAGGTATGAACCGCCGCGTGCTCTTCGGCGCCGCCTTGGCGTTGGCAGGGCTGGCTGGGTGCGCCCAGGTTCCCACCAGCGGACCCGTGGTGGAAGTGGACGAGCCGGTGGCCGACGTCGGCTCGAACAGCTTCGTGCGGGCGCTGGCCAGGCCACCGCGGGAGGGGATGACCGAGATCGAGGTGGTCCAGGGATTCCTGGATGCGGCGTCCGGTTTCGAGGACGGACATGCTGTCGCCCGGCTTTATCTGACCGATGCCGCGGCGGCCACCTGGGACCCACAGGTGGGCGTGCGGGTGTACGGCAACGACACCGACACGCTCACCCAGCCAGCCGACCGCCAAGTGGCCCTCAACGCGAGCTCGGTGGGAGCGATCTCCCCGCGATCGCAGTATGCGCCCAGTCCGCCGGGCACGGAACTGAACACGAACTTCCGCCTGGTCCAAGAGGCCGGCCAATGGCGCATCGCCGAGCTCGAGTCCGGACTGTTGCTGTCCCGGGCCGGTCTGGAACGCGCCTTCCGCGAGTATCAGACCTACTACGTCGCCCGGCCGGGTGGAATCCTCGCGCCGAACCCGGTGCTGATCGCCAGCAGTCAGCGCGACGTGACCGAGGATCTTATTGAGTCGTTGTTGTCCGGTCCCGGCTCCTGGCTGGCCCCGGCCGTGACCTCCGCCTTCCCCGCCGGCACCACGCTGCAGTCTGTGAGCGTCTCAGAGGGGATCGCCCGGGTCGATCTGAGTAGTGCCGCAGAACAGGCCGACGACCGGGCCCGTCAGGATCTGTCGGCGCAATTGGTCTGGACTCTGCGGCAAGTGCCGGGTTTCCGCGCCGTGGTGATCTCGGTCGACGGGCGGCCCTTCGAGGTTCCCGGTGAGCAGACCGTGCAGCCGCGCACCGCGTGGGCGGGCATGGATCCGAACGGCTTGGCGGCCAACGTTCCGTGGTACTTCACCCGGCGCGGCGCCGTTCAGGAGGTGCCGGTGACGGGTGTGGCGTCGCCGGTTGCCGGGGCGGCCGGTGTCGGTCAGCCCCCGGTCCGTGATCCGCTCGTTTCGTTGGAGCTGACATCGGTGGCGGCCAGCGATGCCTCCGGACGTGTGCTCACCGCCGCACTGGAGCCGGGACAGCAGTGGAGCCGGACGCGGACGTGGCGGTCCACCCAGGGTGGCTCGTGGGACCGCACCGGTGTGCTCTGGCTGCCCGGTCGGGGAGCGGCGGTGCAGGCGGTCAACGTTCTGGGTGCCCGGCGGGTCCCGATCCCGCTCACGGACGTGAGTTCGGTGCAGATCTCCCGCGATGGGTCCCGGGCGATCGTCGTGGCCGGCCCGCGTGATGCCGCAGTGGCCTACCTGTTGCGGGTGGATCGCACCGGCTTCGCCCGGCTGGGCAGGCCGCGCGCGATCGCCACCGGACCTGTGCGAGCCGCCGCCTGGCTCTCGGCCACGCAGGCGGCGCTACTCGTGAAACAACCCGGCCAGCCCGCACAGGTGGCCACGGTGGATGTCGGGCTGTTCTCGGTCGGACTGGTCGGCGGTCCGCCGCGGGCCCGGTCGGTAGCCGCTGCGCCCGGCCGGCCGCTGCTGTCGGGTACCGCCGACGGCCGGATCTGGTCGTTCAACGGCACGACCTGGGTGCCGACGGCCGCCGGCCGCGACCCGCGCTATCCCGGCTGAGAGCTCATCCACAGGCCCGCGGCGGGCCCTGAACGCACCTGGGCATCATCGAACGATGGGCGCGTGGAGTGATGCGGCGGTGTCGTTGCTGTTCGGCTCGTCGTGTGTGGGGTGTTCGATGCCCGGGCGTGCCTGGTGCCCCCAGTGCGACGCGGAACTGTCCCAGGCGGTGGATCCTGTCATCCTCAACTGCGACCCGCCGGTGGTGGTCTGCTGCGGGTACTCCGGGTGTGTTCCCGAGGCCGTGGTCGGGTTCAAGGACCGGGGCGTGCGCACGCTGGGTCCGGTGCTGGGGCAAGTCCTGGCGGCAGGGCTGCTGCTGGTCCGGGCGGGACTGCCCGATCATCTGCGACCGGTGGTGGTACCTGTGCCTTCCACGGGCGCTGCGGTTCGTCGTCGGGGTTTCGATCACACCTGGGAACTGGCGCGGATCGCAGCCGCAGCAGTCGACCTTCCCACCACCCGACTGCTGCGATCGGGCAGCAGGCAGGACTCGGCGGCTCTGTCGTTCGCGGCCCGGCGGGCCAACCTCGCGGGCAGCATGCGGGTGCGTCGAACTGGCCATGGCCCGGTGATCCTGGTCGACGATGTGCGCACGTCGGGGGCCACCTTGGCCGAGGCTGAGCGGGTCCTGCTGGCAGCTGGTTACGCGGTGATGGGCCGGGTCGTGGTGGCCGGGCGGTGATCGACGACCCGACGTGCGCTGGCGGGCCGGGAAGGGTTAGCGTGAAGACGCCCGTCAGTGGGCAGATCAAAGGAGGGCTGTCGTGAGCGACGTTGCTGAGATCGTGGTGCACGGCCGACACGTAGAGGTGTCCCGGCGGTTCCGCGAGCACGTACACAGCAAGTTGGAGCGCATCGACAAGTTCGGCATTCCTCTGCG
>JALOLM010000114.1 GCA_025455985.1 Candidatus Nanopelagicales bacterium
CGAGCAGCCCCAGATCGCCCAAAGGCCGGCCAGCCACATCATTGTTGGATACAGCCATACGCCGGAAGTCCAGCTCCTTGCGATCCAGTTCGAGGTGCAGCGAGGACTCGTGCCCGAGCCGGACCACCACCTCACGCACGACACTTTCGGGCCCGAGCACGGACACGATGTCTCCCGGCGTCGGCACGAAGTCGTCCGTGGCGACCGCGACCCGGCGGTTGTGCCGCACCCGTGAGAACCGGATGCGGTCGTCGAACTCGGTGATGAGATCGCGCAAGGAAGGCAGCCCGGCCACCTCGACCCGCACACTGGCCATGGTCAGTTCCGGCTCCGGCTCGGGGACCGCCGAAACCTTGGGCTCGGTCTTGCCCTTCAGCGCGGAGGCGGCGGCGATCAGCATGCCGATGACGCCGAACACGTAGGTGACCGAGTAACCCACGGTCGGCTCCGAGGAGTTCAACTGCTCGGTGGCCGCCGCCAGTGCCGGGGTGTTCGTCAAAGCCCCGGTGAAGGCACCCGCTGTGAGCGCCGGCGTGAGTCCGGCGATCGCACCCGCGCCCACCCCGGCTGCGACGAGCAGCGTGACAGCGACCAGCGCCACCGCCCGTCCCCCGGTGCGCAGCGTGTCGAAGAACGTCGGGCCGCTGTTCACACCCACGCAGTAGGCGAACAGCACGAGCCCGATCTGGCCCACGATCTCCGGCAGCGCCAAGCGCTCGTCGAACGCGGAGATGGCCAGGGCCGCGAACAGCACCGCCGCAGGCCCGATCAAAACCCCCCGAATGCGGATCTGCCCAAGCACCGCCCCGACGGCTATGTAGAGGAAGTACAGGAGCACGGTGTGCTCGACGAGCAGGTCCACGATCACGGGCGCGACATTACTCCGCTCAGACGACGTCCGCCGTCCGCCCCCGATCTCACACCCCGGTCTTACCGGCTGCACCGGGCGATTGGACCCCGGGTGGATGAAGGAGGTGTCCCCACGAAGGACGAGCAATGAGAACACGTAGAGCCGTGGTAGCCCTCACAACAGCAGCACTTGTGGCCGTCCCAAGCGTGGCCGCGGCCGCACCTGAAGGACCGGGGTACCGGCATGGGAATGGATGGACGGTCTCCGGTCAGCGGCAGAAGCACACCCGGGGCGGGATCGGCTCGGGGTCGCTGACCGAACGTCAAATCACGACGTTGCAGAGTCTGGCCGCTGGGGAGAAGTTGGCCCACGACGTGTATGTGGCCCTGGACGAGAAGTTCGGCGGCATCGGCTTCGAGGGACTTGCGGCTGGGCAATTCGGCTTAGAGTCGCTGAGGAACCTGTACATCGATCTGGTGGGCCGCGCGACGACTCCCAGGCAGGCGCTGGCCGTCGGCGCGACGATCGAGCACATGGACATCGACGACCTCAGCAAGGCGGCCGCCGAGGCCGGACGGCAGGACCTCCAGCGCGTGGGCGCCCACCTGCTACTGGGAAGCCAGCGGCACTTGGCGGCGTTCTCAGGCTAGATTCCAGGCCACCCGGAAGGTGGCGCCTTGGCCTGGAGTGGAATCGACACTCACCTCACCGCCCTGGGCCGTGACGATGGCGCGCACAATCGCCAGCCCGAGACCGGAGCCGCCCTGACGCCTGTCCGAGGTGCCACGCCAGAATCGCTCGAAGACGTGCGGGAGTTCATCGGGAGGGATGCCGGGACCTGTGTCACTGACTTCGAGGATCGCGCGCTTATCGTCGCGCGCGACCCGGACCGTCACCTCGTCGCCGGAGCGGCAGTACTTGCTGGCGTTCGACAGTAGGTTGCCCACGACCTCGTGCAAACGGTCGGGGTCGGCCTCGATGATCACAGGCCGCAGATCCATCGAGACCGTGAGCCCGGCTGCATTGAGCAAGGGCCGCCGCTCGAGGGTCTCCTCGCGCGCGACCTCGCTCAGATCGACCTGGACCACGTTCTGGTGAATGGTCGGCGTTTCTGCCGCCGCGAGGGACTGCAGGTCCGAGACAGTACGCCCGAGCCGCATGGTCTGGTCGTGCAGCCGACCGAGTGCCTCAGCGTCGGCCGGCACGTACCCATCGCGCATCTCCTCCAGCCCCGCGTGGAGTGCGGCCAATGGTGTTCGCAGCTCGTGGGCGACATCTGCGATGAGATTGCGCTGAGCCTGTTCGGATTCGCTGACCGCCACCACCGCGGCATTGAACGTCCGCGCGAGGTCACCGATCTCGCCCGGAGCATTGGTTTCAGCGCGTACGGAGCGGTCACCACGCGCAAAATCGGTACCCGCCGCAGTCAGCCGACGCATGGGTTCGGTGAACTGCCGGGCCACGATCCAGGCCACCACCGTGGCCAAGAGCACAGCGACTAGGGCGGAGACGCCGATCCACGCGACCAGCCGCGACTCATCCGACGAGGTGACTGTCCCCGGCCCGAAGTGCAACTCGACGACGCCCACCTGCTGACCCTCTGCTTGCACCGCTGCACTCACGGCGTTGCGCCCAGGACGTGCAGCGGGTTTCTCGGGGAGGGTGGTGAGCACGACCTCGCCTTGCGAACCGGTCAGTTCCACCCCTGCCCCCACCGACTGTGCGAAGGCCCGCACGGCCTGCAGATCAGCGGCGGACCACCCAGACGAGCTATAGCCGGTCGCGGCGATCGCAGCCAACTGCTCGACCGCCTGTTTGCGTTCCGAGGTCCGACTGATCGTCTCGGCCCGGTCGACGCCGACGACCACCGCGAGGGCGAGCAAAGCGACGCTGGCCACGGTCACCACCATGAACGCGACCCAGAGGCGTCGGCCCAAAGGCCCAAGACCCCTACTCATCCGCCTGCACGCCTAGCCGGTATCCGACACCCGTGATGGTTTCGATCATTTCGGCGCCAGTGGGCCCCAACTTGTGCCGGAGGTTCTTGACGTGGGAGTCGATACTGCGCTCGTACCCTCCGAACTCGTACCCGTGAATCCGGTTCGCCAGTTCCAGCCTGGAGAAGACTCGTCGTGGCGCGCTCGCCAAGGCGACGAGCACCCCCCACTCGCTGACGGTCAGCGGCAGCGGTTCTCCGTCGAAGCGCGCCTCGTGAGCCTCCTCGTCGATCACGAGCCTGCCGCTCTGGAAACTGCGGGTCGTCCCACTGACGGGTCGTCCGGCACGCCTGAGTACCGCCTTGACTCGCAGAACCAGTTCCGTTGGGCTGAACGGCTTGATCACATAATCGTCAGCCCCCAGCCGAAGCCCCTCGATGCGATCCTGCGCACTCGAACGGGCTGTGAGCACGATAACGGGAATGTAGGCACCGGCTGCCCGCAGGACATCGAGGCCGTCAATATCGGGCAAACCGAGGTCGAGTACCACCAGATCCGCGTTGGAGAGCAGCGCGAGAGCCTCCGCCCCCGACCCCGCGGTCAGGACGGAGAATGCCTCCCTCTCCAGATAGCGCCTGAGGAGCTCCCGGAGATCGCGCTCGTCCTCGACGACCAGCACGGTCCTCACAGCACCATTGAAACCCGAGCACGTCTCGCCACGTCCACTGGGCCGTCTACACACGTTCTCCACACGTTGCACTCACCCCCTGCGGGTCGGGTTGCGACCCTTGAGGTGCACGGGGCGCAGGGCGTCGATCCGATGGGGGGCCTGGGGTCCGCGTCTCTCGAGTGGAAGGAGATGGCGATGCGTAAGCGTCTGTCATGGGGACGTTGGGCCGCGGTCTGCGCAGGCACAACGGCGCTGGTTCTCAGCGGCCTCCCCGCCTACGCCGCTGCTGAAGAGGAAGAGGGCTACGGCAACAATCTCGCCGTACCGGTCGTTTGGGCCGAGGCGGCTGATGCCGGTGTCCGGCCCGTCCTGCGAGGTACCGGTCCTCAGACCGAGGACTTGACGTTAGACCCTGCCGCGCATGTCCAACTCAACGGGGATGAGTTGTTCCTGCAGAAGACCGCCAACACCTGGCAGGCCGAGAATGCCGACGCCGCCGCACTGAGTGGCTTGGCGATGACCGAGGCCGGCAAGGTCGATGTCAGCACGGTCGACTGGGGCGACAACCTCGAAGCCATGGACTGGCGCACGGGCATGCAGGTCCGGGTCGAGACCAAACTGCTTCAAGACGTCTCGGGGCTGACCGACGCGGCTGACGCCACGACGGGCATGACCGGTTACGTCATGAAAAAGGTCAGCGGACAGGGCCAGGACGAGAGTTGGGGCGTCGTGGGCCTCGAGGACAGTGGCGCATGGCACGCCCAGGCGGCACAAGCCACCGAAGCGGTTCTCTACACGTCGAAGGGCTGCCTGAGTATCGAGCGTATCGACCAGGCCAACACCTTGACCTGGGATCCGGACACGCACATGTGGACCGACGCAGGCACCGTCAAGTGCCTCGGTGAGGTCACGGACGGCCCCGGCGGCTACAACGCCGAGGTCACCGTCAGCGGCGGGATGACCTACGGGTTCGTGTGGTCGACCAAGTCCATCAGCGCGGGTCTCTACCGGTTGACTTTCAGCCTGAAACCCGACTCCGGTGCAGCGATCACCAACAACACCACGGTCCTGCAACCAGTGGAAGAAGAGGGGTCGGCTGCCTTGGCGGCTGAGGAAGAGGAGGGCGGGAAGCCCGGCGGCAACACCGCGGTCCTCGACCCTGCGAACAACCTCACCTACATCGACGTGGGCATCAGCTACAACGACTCCAAGCCCACGCGCCCGCTGGATCTGCAGGCCGTTCCCGATGTGGGCTCGGTCGCGCTCAGTTGGAAGACCCCGGCGTCAGCAGGTGAAGGTCCGATCACGGGTTACTCGGTCACCGGCAAGCGCGTCGATGGTTCTGCAACGCTGCCTGAGACGATCGTCCCGGCCGACCAGGCGCTCGCGGCGACCTACCTCGGGCTGACCGGCGATGAACCGTACGAGTTCAGTGTGGCGGCGGTAACCCCGTCCGGAACCGGTGACACGGCCACCGTTGTCGCGACGCCGAAGTCAGCCCCGAAGCCCGGGGAGCCGGTCGTCGTGCCAGCCGAACCCGGCGGTGACGTCAAGCAGGTCCGTCGCAACCAGCGCTCCTTGAAGTTGAAGATCCGGGTGCGCGCGCAAGAGCGGATCAAGGTCAGGGCATTCGGCGAGGTCTACGCAGTACAGGCCGGCGAGAAGGTGCGCACCCGCACCCAGGTGACCCTGTGGTTCAACCCGGTGGGCAAGAACAAGCCGGCGCGGGTGATCAAGCGGATCCGCACGAACGCCAAGGGTGAGTTCACGACCCGGTTCCAGGTGCAACGGGCAGGCTCGGTGTTCGCCACCGTGGCACAGAACGAGACCATGCTGGCTGCACGCAGCAAGGTCTACACGGTGCGCCTAGCGGCGTAGCCAACCGTGTGCGAGGCCGACGGGGGCCGCAGCAACCTCCGCCGGCCTCTCTGTGCCTGGTCAACGGGCTTGCGCGATAAGCCCGGCGCGTTCACTGGGGGCGGCGACAGCCTCCCGACGAAGACAACCCGCGTTGCCCGTCGCGCGGTCCCTCTGTCAAGGTGCGAGGGATGACTCTTCGCCTCGACCAGGCCCGCCGCGTGGCGGTGCGCGCGCAGCGGTTGGACCAACGGCGCAATACCGCCCCGCTGGCCCTGCTCCGGCGACTCGGCGCGATTCAGATCGACAGCGTCAATGTCGTCGCCCGCGCCCACTACCTGCCGTTCTTCGCCCGGATCGAGGCGCCCCGGGCTGCGGTGGACTCCTTGTTCAACGCGCGCACGACGACCGAGTACTGGGCGCACGAGGCCAGTCTGATTGCCCGCGAGGACCGTGACCTGTTCGCCTGGCGCATGCGCTCCTGGCAGGACCACGCGTGGGGCAATATGCTTCGCACCGCAGCCGACCACCCTGGGCTGCTGGACATGGTGGAGGTCGAGGTTGCCGCCGGGCCGGGGACGTCACGTGAACTCGAGGCCAGGCTCGAGACCGACCATCCGCGCGACCGTTCCGACTGGGGGTGGAACTGGTCGATCGTCAAGAGCGCATGCGAAGCCCTGTTCTGGTCCGGTCGGCTGTCCACCTCGCGGCGCAACGCGGCGTTCGAACGGGTCTATGTCCCCGGAGGCGTCCCCGACATCGATGACGGGACCGCTGCCGCTCGACTAGTAGCGCACGCCGTGCAAGCCAGCGGTGTGGCCGACCGGCGCACGATCAAGGACTACTACCGGCTGCCACCGGCAATCGTGGACCTCGGCATCACGCAGGCTCTGGGCGCGGGCACCGTGCAGCGGGTCGACGTCGCAGGCCGCGACTGGTACGCCGACCCGCATCTGACCGTGCCCCGCCACGACGCCGGAACCGCCCTGCTGGGACCTTTCGACCCGTCGCTGTGGGACCGCACCAGGGTCGAGCAACTCTTCGGTTTCCGGCATCGCCTCGAGATCTACGTCCCGGAGCCGAAGCGCGAGTTCGGCTACTACGTGCTGCCCTTCCTGTTCGACGGCCACCTCGTGGCCCGGGTGGACCTCAAGGCCGACCGACAGGCTGGGGTCCTGCGAGTGCGCAGCGCCCACGCCGAGAACGACGCCCCAACCGCAGTGGCACAGGCACTCACCGCAGAACTGCACCGGCTAGCCGATTGGCTGGGCATGACGAAGATCTCGTCCGCCCAGCAGGGCAACCTCGACCTGCCCCTGGGCTAGCGACTGCTCACTCGCCGACGCGTTTGAAACTGGTCGATACTGCAGCTTGGTCTGCCGCCTCGACCGTCGCCGTCAACAACTCGTCGTCAACGAGTCGGAAGGTCCAGTCACTGGCCGTTCCGGTGGCCTTGTAGACCATCTCCTCGGACTCCTGCGCGGACAGATCAAGGTCGACGTTCTCGCCGGTGATGTTCACCGCGTACTTGCCCGCCACCGGCGCGGCGACGGTCATGGCGATCTGCTCACCGCCGGTCGATTCCCACTGCCCCACAAAAGGTTCAGCACGTTGCTCGGAACCGGAACCACATCCGGTCAGAACGGCTGCAACCAGTACAGCGACCAATAGCGCGATCAATTTCCTCATGATGGCCCCCCATCGCGAGTCGGTACCTCCAGCGTACGCCCGGGGCTTGTCCGCCGGGTCTGGCCTCACCTACGCTTGCCGACATGAATCTGGCTCGAATCGCTATCCCTCTGAGCATCGGCCTCATGGCCGCCGTGGCGCCAACAGCGGTGGCCGATGTGGCAGCGACCAACTCGTGCGCATCCATCCAGAAGAAGGCCAAGCAGGCCGCCAAGTCGGGCAAGAAGGCGAAGGCCAAACGTCTCAAGCAGCGGTACAAGACCTGCAAGAGCGAGGCCACGATTCAATCGGCGCTGGCCGGCTACACCTTCACGGGCACCCGGGGCGACGGCGAGCCGGTCACG
>JALOLM010000115.1 GCA_025455985.1 Candidatus Nanopelagicales bacterium
CTCCGCTTGCTGCTGTGGAGGGGTTCATCCGGCAGGTGCTCGGCTGGCGCGAGTACATGTGGCACCTGTATTGGTGGCTGCCCGACGACTACCGACACCGCAACGCCCTGCACGCCGACCGGCCGCTGCCGGACTGGTGGCAGGACCTCGACGCCATCGGTGCCAACTGCGTGGATCAAACCCTGGCCCAGGTGCGCGACACCGGTTGGGCCCACCACATCCAGCGGCTGATGGTTCTGGGCTCGTGGGCGCTGCAGCGCGGCTACGACCCGGCCGAGCTCACCGACTGGTTCCACCGGGTGTTCGTCGACGGGTACGACTGGGTCATGCTGGCCAACGTTGTGGGCATGTCGCAGCACGCCGACGGCGGGGTCGTGGCCACCAAGCCGTACACCTCCGGCGGGGCATACATCAAACGCATGAGCGACTATTGCGCGGGCTGTCGGTTCAAGCCAACCGAGCGGACGGGGGAGCGGGCGTGCCCTTTCACCGCCGGCTACTGGGACTTCCTGGCGCGCAACGAAGCCGCACTGTCCACCAACCACCGGATGAAGCAGCCGTTGGCCGGCCTGCGGCGGTTGGCCGATCTCGACGAGGTGCGGGCGACGGCCGCGCGGTTCGACTGAGTTGCGCGGTGTCCGGATCTACAGGCTCATCCGGTCGCCGGGGCGCCTGTCATTGGGGGGCGGCCGCAACATGGCCACATCACACAGCCTCGAACCGTGAGTTGAACTCGACCACCGCGGGATCCGTTGTCTTTCGTCGGTGCCAGGGCATCGCCAAAGTGATCGCGGCGGGATCGCCGGAGACGGTGTAGTCGGGAGGGCCGGGCTCGTCGACGGTCACCCTGCCTCGGTCGAAACGAAGGTGAACCGGGCCGCTCGCGAAGCCGAAGTCGAGCAACCACCGGTCCTGCGCGTCGCGGCCATGGTCGCTCATGAACCCGGGCAGCGCCGACGACGTGTAGCGCCAGAAGGGTTCGGTGTCAGCAGGATCGAATTCCCAGTTCCGGCCCGTCGCGCGGGAGATGTCGTCGCCATGGATGAGCAACTCGTTGAGCGCATTACCCCAACTGCCGGCCAGCGTGAGGGTCTGACCGGCGTGGAACGGCAACTGCGCATCGGCGGGGACCAGGTCCGGGTAGGTGAGCATCCGCTGCATATGCTCACGCAGTTCCCTGCTGAGGGCAGGGACGTCGCGACCGATCTGCCCGAGGTCGGCGGCGTTCTCGCGGGCGACCCCGCGCCAGTCGGCGGCCCGCTGCGGGTTGACCGTGTAGCGCCGCCACACCGTCACCACGTGTGCGTAGACGTCGATGGCTGTCCATGGCATACCGGGGACGCCGGCCGCAAGTTCTTCAGGGTCCAATGACTCGACAAAGTCGATCAGGCGGTCGGTATAGAACGCTGCTCGAGCCGCTCCGTGTGTGTGCCAGTCCATCAGACACCTCCTTCATTTACTCCTGTCAGGAGTAGATGTGACTTTACTCTCGATAGGAGTAAAGTCAACCCCATGGCGGAACTGACGACCACGTCCTACGCGATCCTGGGCTTGCTGAATCTGCGCCCGCACACGGCTTATGAACTGGCCGCACAGTCCCAGCGCTCTCTGCGCTTCGCCTGGCCCACGGCACCGAGCCGCCTCTACGCGGAGCCCAAGAGGCTGGCGGAACTGGGGTTGATACGGATCGGTGAACAAGCGGCAGGGCCGGTACGAACCCGGCAGGTCTACCGGATCACCAGAGCGGGGCGAAGAGTGCTGCGGGACTGGCTCAAGACCCCGCCGGCCCCGCTGCGCCTGGACGCGGAGGTGCTGCTGCGGATGCTCTTCGCGGATGCCGGGTCGAGCCAGGAGCTGATTTCCGCGCTGCACGCGACCCGTGATCAGGTGCTCGCGGAGTACGCCGACGGCATGGAGTATGTGAGGCAGTATTCCGCCGGTGACGTGGCCTACCCGGAACGTATGCATCTGAACCTCATCTGGATGACGTTCGTGGCGGAGTTCCTGCAGTTGGTCAACGACTGGGCGGTGTTCGCCGAAGAGGAGACTGGATCCTGGCACAAGGCATCCGACCGGGGCCGTACGCAGCGCGCCGAAGAACTTCTAAACGCACTGGAGGCGGGGCGGCGGGTCATTGACCGCCAGCGCTTGCCGGAGCAGTGAGCCTCAGACCTCCAGCAGCACCTTGCCGAAGTGCCCGGAGTCGGCAAGCAGCCTGTGGGCCGCCTCGGCCTGCGCCAAAGGCAGTACCCGGTCCACCACCGGCTTGATCGCCCCGGCGTCGTACAACGGCCAGACGTCACGCACGACCGCCGAGCAGATCTGCGCCTTCTGAACGTCGCTGCGAGTGCGCAGGCTGGTCGCGATGACGCAGCCACGCCGGCTCAACAGCGACCCCAGATTGAGCTCGGCCTTAACGCCGCCCTGAAGTCCGATCACCACCAAGCGACCGCCGTCGGCCAGCGCCGACACGTTGCGCTCCAGGTACTTCGCCCCGACCACGTCCAGGATCACGTCCACAGGTCGCGGCAGGGCCTCGACAAAGTCCTGCTCACGATAGTTGATCAATACTTCAGCGCCGAGTTCCGCGCAACGCGCCAGCTTCTCATCGCTGCCCGCCGTGACGGCCACCCGCGCCCCGATCGCCCGCGCCCACTGGATCGCGAACGTGCCGATGCCCGAACCGCCGCCGTGGATGAGCACCCACTCGCCGGGTTGCAGGTGTGCGGTCATCGCCAAGTTGGAGTAAACCGTGCACGCCACCTCCGGGATGGCAGCGGCGGTCACCACGTCGAGCCCCGGCGGCAGCGGCATCACCTGCCCGCGGGGAACGGCCACCTTCTGCGCGTAACCGCCGCCCGCCAACAACGCACACACTGGCTGGCCATCGAGGTACCCGGAGACCTCCAGGCCGAGAATGTCGCTGACCCCCGGCGGCGGCGGGTAGAAGCCTTGGCGCTGCAGCAGATCGGCGCGGTTGACGCCGGCCGCGGCGACCTCCACAAGCACCTCACCGGGCCCGGGCAGAGAATCCGCAACCTCGGCGAGAGTCATTTCTTCGGCTGTCACGACGATCGCTTTCACGAATTCCACGCTAGCGGAGTGTCACGCTACGAGATTGAGCGTGCGCGGGCAGTAGCCTGTGCCCCAGCGAACCAGGGAGGCGTCATGTCCAACGAGAACACCGGTCCGGTCGGTGGTGGCCCGCAGCAGCCACCTGGCGGTATGCCTCCTGGCTACGGCCAGCCGCCGCCGCAGCCGTATCCGCCGGGCTACGGGCCGCCCCAGGGCCAACCGCCCGGTGGGATGCCGCCTCAGGGCCAGCCACCCGGTGGGATGCCGCCTCAGGGCCAGCCACCCGGTGGGATGCCGCCCGGGGGACCGATCCCGCCCACACCCGCCCCGGTTCCTGAGCCTGAGGCCAAGTCCGGCGTCGGCTGGAAAGTGGCCACCGGTGTCTGCGCTCTGCTGGCCGTAGGGGCGCTGGCTTGGGGGTTCATGCAGAAGAGCGATGCGGACAAGGCCGCAGAGGCCAATGCCGCCGCGCTGGCAACGGCCCAGCAGCAGCTCGCGGCGGCCGAGAAGGAAGACGAGGAGCTCAAGAGCCAACTCGAGGCGGCCAAGGAAGCGCATCAAGAGGTCGAGGCCAAGTACAAGACCAAGGCCCGCGACCTCAAGAACGAGACCGCCCAGTTGAAGTCCATCGAAGAGCAGGCCAAGCAGGCTGCGGCGACCGCCGCGAAGAACAACGCGACGCTGAAGCAGGAACTCGCCTCGGCGCAGTCACAGGCGGCCCTGGCGACGAAGTGCGCACAGGTCATGGCTACGGGAATGCAGGTCATCTACGACGCGCCGACCCCCGAGAAGGTCATGAACGACGTGGCCAAGGAGATGCAGAAGGCTTCTGAGAGTTGTCAGGGCGTGGTGACCGTCGGCTGAGCAGCGTTGGCGGGTTCGCCTGCGAGTCGGGAGACTGAGGCCATGAGCATCTACGACTTCAAGGTCTCCGCGCGCGATGGCTCGCAGGTCGACCTCGCCCAGTACAAGGGTCAGCCGCTGGTCATCGTCAACACCGCGAGCAAGTGCGGCTTCACCCCGCAGTTCGCCGGGCTTGAGCAGTTGTATCAGGAGTACAAGGACCGCGGGCTGACTGTGATCGGGTTCCCGTGCAATCAGTTCGGCAATCAGGATCCGGGGACCAACGAGGAGATCGCGGAGTTCTGTCAGGTCAATTACGGCGTCACCTTCCCCATGATGGGCAAGATCGACGTCAATGGTGAGAACGCCGACCCGCTGTACACGTGGCTCACTTCGCAGGCCCGCGGATTCTTGGGGACCAAGGGGATCAAGTGGAACTTCACCAAGTTCCTCATCGGTCCCGATGGCGAGGTCGTGGAGAGGTTCAGCCCGCAGGACGCGCCGGAGAAGATGGGTGCCGCGATAGAGAAGGTGCTGGCCTGACGACTGCAAGCACCTAGCCTCGAGGCATGCGTGTTTTGGTCTGCCCGGACAAGTTCGCGGGAACCCTGAGCGCGGTCGCAGCAGCCAGGGCTATCGCGACCGGCTGGCGAGAGGCCCGGCCCGGCGACGAGGTCGTCGAGGTTCCCCTGGCCGATGGCGGTCCGGGTTTCGTCGAGGTCCTGCACGCGAACCTGGGTGGTCGGTTGCACACCGAGCAGGTGCAGGACCCGTTGGGCCGGCCGGTCATCGCCTCGTGGCTCGAGGTGGGTGACACTGCGTACATAGAAGCGGCCCAGGCCAACGGTCTGGCCCTCCTGGCGCCGGACGAACGTGACCCCTGGCGGACGTCGAGTGCCGGTGTCGGCGAATTGATCGACGCTGCGCGAGGTCACCGGATCGTGGTCGGACTCGGTGGGTCGGGCACCAACGACGGCGGCCGGGGGGCGGTTGACATTCTCGGCGGACCCGTTGCCGACATGTTGCTCGCCACCGATGTCGACTCGCCGCTGCTAGGCCCCGAAGGTGCGACCTACGGGTTCGCGGTGCAGAAGGGTGCCGATCCGGCGGACCTGCCCGGGTTGGAGCACCGGATGCAAGTGTGGGCGGCCCAGGACCCGGAACTGGCACAGGCCCCTGGTGCGGGTGCCGCAGGGGGGCTCGGCTTTGGACTCATGCTGCTCGGAGGACGCCGGGTGTCGGGGATCGAGATTGTCATGCGTTCGGTGGGCCTGGCGGCCCGGTGTGCTGAGGCGGATCTGGTGATCACCGGTGAGGGGAAGTTCGACTGGCAGTCCCTGCACGGCAAGGTCGTCAGCGGTGTGCGCGACGTGGCCCCCCGGCTGATCGTGCTGGCCGGCGACGTGGCGCTGGACGAATCACCGGTGCCGGCCTACTCCCTGGTGGTCGAGGTCGGAATGGCGCCGGCGTTCGCTGAGCCTGCGCAGTCACTGCGCCAATTGGCCCGACGGGTCGCGCTCGATCTGGACCCCTGAGCCACACACGTCAAGGCGGCCGAACCACTCGTACCTGTTCGCCGCAACCCAGTCGTAGACAGCGTCGCGTAGTGGGCGGGGGACCAGACGCAGTGCCCTTAACGCGGGCCACGGCTGGCGCAAGTGCCGCAGCAACTGCAGAACCGCGTCGGACTTGGTATACACCACGCCGTTGTCCTCCACGATCACACTGACCTGATCGGCGGCGGGGTTGGCCACGTACTCCAGTTCCCCCGGACGGGCATGCCGCTGCAGGAAGCGGACCGTGTGGTTGCACAGCACGCAGAACCCGTCGAAGTGGACCGTTGCCATGACACCAGTGTCCGCCGGAACGCCCGACACCGCCCGATTGCCAGTCGTGCCGGATCAGTGCCGAAGGTTGCGCCCACGCTGACGCAGGCCAGGCCCAACCTCCTGCCGGATCGTCCCCGGCAACGCCATGAGCTGTTAACCGCCCGTTTGCCGGGTTTGTGAACGGGCGGCACAGTAGAAGGGTGTTCGGTCATCCCAAACGAGACCCCGTCGGCCCGGGGCAAGAATCTGTATGGGACTACCCGCGGCCGCCGATCGTCGATGACAGCGACGAACTCGTGCGGGTCATCCACCGCGGGGTGCTGTTGGCGGAGAGCAAACGAGCGATGCGGGTGCTCGAGACATCGCACGCGCCCGCCTACTACATCCCCGCCTCCGACGTGGACTGGTCCCATCTGCAAGAAGTCCCGCACCGCACTGTGTGCGAGTACAAAGGTGTCGCCAGTTACGCCGATCTGCTGCTGCCCGGTGAGGTGCCGGTTCGGCAAGTGTGTTGGTGGTACCCGAGGCCGTCCCCCGGCTACGAACCTCTGGTGAACGCGGTGTGCTTCTACCCGCAGCGTGTCGACCAGTGCGAGGTCGCCGGCGAGTCGGTGACACCCCTGGCCAGCCAGTTCTACGGTGACTGGCCCACCTCTCGGATCGCGGGGCCTTACAAGGGAGCGCCCGGCACCGAGTTCTGGTGATCGAGGCGTGCCGCTGATCTTCACCGGTCGGGGCAACTCGTGCCAGACTACGGCTCGTGATCTGGAAACGATCGAAGCTCTACCGGTTGTGGGTGGTCGGCGGATTAGCGGCGATCGTGTTCATCGTGGTCCGCGTCGGGATCAACACAAAGCCCGGTGACGATCCGCCGTACGTGACCTTCGGCATCGCCGTTGGTGTCTATCTGCTGGGGATCATCATCATGCAGGCGATCGGCCTCGCCCGCACAAACCCGACGCCGGAGGTCGCACCGACCCCGTCCGGTCATTTGCCCACCACCACCGAGGGAATGCAGGCGATGCTGACTCTCCCGGGTGCCGACGGCGAGCGCTCCCGGTCCGGCGCCCGACGAGCCCACAAGCAGTCGATCGGCTTGTTCATACCGACCGCCCTGATCGCCATCCTGCTGCCCCTGGGCGGCTATCTGTACATCTCCGGGACCGTCACTGAGGTCTGGCAGCCGTTCGGCGAGACCGGCATCGGCGTGCCCGTGG
>JALOLM010000116.1 GCA_025455985.1 Candidatus Nanopelagicales bacterium
GGCTTCGCCGCCGTCTGGTTCTACCGCCACCACGTGTTCGACAGCGGCCGGGACTTCCTGATGAAAGGCCTGTACCCGTTCCTGGGTGGCGTCATGCTGCTGGGCGCCTTCATCATCGCCTCGTACCAGTACGCGCAGCCCGACTACGGCTCGACGACGCTGTTCGGGGTGGGCGGGGTGTTCATTATCGGAATCGGTTCACTTGTCCTCGGAGTTGTGCTCATGGTGGCTTGGAACGCCGCCGCGCCAGCGTTCTTCCGCGGCGAGACCCTCCCCCGACGCAGTGCCAGCGACCTGATCCTGGAGATTCCGGCCGAGGCAGGCGCTCTGCGACTTCCGGACAGCGGACTGCCCGACGTGATCATCGCACCGGACCTGTCCAACCTGCCGGAAGGGGCAGTGGCCCTCGACCTCGAATCTGGGATGGAGGTCGACTCGCAGGAGGACCTGGAGGAGCTTCGGGAGGAACAGGCCGAGGCTGCAGCCGAGGAGGAAGCAGACGGCGAGACCGACCGCTAGCCGCGCCCCCGGCTCAACAACCCGGCGGCCACCTCGAGCACACCGAGCGCGACAAGCCGAACGGTGCGCTGATCGGCGGAGTCGGCGGTGGCATCGACTTCGGTGAAGTCGACCGACACCACTCGCGGATCGGCCCCGCTGAGGCGCGCCGCGAGGCGCAGCTCCCGCGCGCTCAGGCCGCCGGGCATGGCCGCGGGACAGGCGGGGACGACGCTGCGGTCACACACATCGACGTCAATATCGACGTGCACTCGCCCATGCGCACCCCCACCGGCGATCTCCAGCGCTTCCCCCATGACCGTGGTCAAACCGCGGGCTTCGACCTCGTCCCGGTGGACCACCGTGATCCCCCAGTCCCGCGCCCGTGCCGCGTAGTCGCCGGAGTTTGCGAAGTCATTGCGTCGCACGGGCGACCCGTTGGACATGCCGTCGCGCAGATCGTGATGGGCATCCAGGGTGATCAAGCCGTCGGCCCCGCACGCCCGGGCGACCGCCAGCGTTATCGAGTTGTCTCCGCCGAGCGCCACCACCAACTGGCCCGTGAACGCCTCGATCGCACGGGCGGTCCGCAGTTCACCGTCGACGCCGTCGGGACTCTCAACATCCCCCAGGTCCACCGCCCACAGGTCACGCAAGTCGGCTGCCTGCGACCCGACCCACGTGGAGTAACGCGCCAATGCCTCCCGCACCGCTTGCGGGGTCCGGTCGGCGCGGGTAGGCGAAATCGAGGTTGAGTGCGCCGGAACCCCGATCAACGCCAGATCGGGCAGTCCCTGCGAACCGGCCTGCCACCGTCGCGTCCCATCCGCAAACCACGCACTGGCCCGGGGCCATCGCGGATCCTCCGGAAGGTCAACTGACATCGGGACTCCTCACCGGCCGGCCGCCCTGCCACACCTGCGCGATCAGGTCCACGCCGGGCCGATAGGCCAGGTGGACATACGAGGGGGCATCCAGCAGGACAAGATCGGCGGGACCGCCGACGACAACTCGTCCCAGCTCCGGACGTCGCAGTGCACGCGCACCACCCACGGTCGCCGCCCTCACCGCCTCGGGAACGGTCATGTGCATTTCCCGCACAGCCAGAGCAATACACAGACTCATCGATGTCGTGTAGCTCGTGCCCGGGTTGCAGTCCGTGGCCAGCGCCACGTGCACACCGGCATCGAGCAGGCGACGAGCGTCGGGATACGCCGAGCGCGTGGAGAACTCGGCGCCTGGCAGCAACGTGGCGACGGTCTGGCTGTCGGCAAGTGCCGCGACATCCGCCTCACTCAGATGTGTGCAGTGGTCGGCTGAGGCCGCCCCCACTTCGACGGCGACTTGCACGCCTGGACCGTGCTGCAGCTGGTTGGCGTGAACGCGGGGTGTCAGCCCACGCTCGATTCCGGCACGAAGAATCCGGCGTGCCTCATCGGCGTCGAACGCGCCCCTGTCACAGAACACATCGATCCAGCGGGCATGCAGTGCGCACGCCTCCAGCATGGGTCCAGCGACAAGTTCCACGTAAGCATCGCGATCCTCGGCATACTCCGGCGCCACGACGTGTGCCCCCAGAAAGGTGACCTCATCGGTGAAACGGCGGGCGACCTCCACGCTGCGCGCCTCGTCGTGCACCGTCAACCCGTAGCCGGTCTTTATCTCGAACGTGGTGGACCCACCTCGCAGTAACTCCGCGCACAAGCGCCCGGCGTTGACCGCCAGCTGCTCGTCCGTGGCTTCTCGTGTGGCCTGCACAGTGGTCCTGATCCCGCCGGCCGAATACGGCGTCCCGGCCATCCGCGCGGCGAATTCGGCAGCCCTGTCGCCGGCGAAGACAACATGTGAGTGACTGTCGACGAAGCCCGGCAGCAGCGCACCACCGTGACAGTCGAAATTACGATCGGCAGCCGGAGCTGCGGCGGACGGGCCGACCCACGCCACCTGCCCATGCTCGATGACCACCGCGGCGTCCCGCAGAAGGCCGAGTCCATCAGCGCAAGGCACCTCCGGATCGTTGGTGACCAACTCCTCGATCCGGGTCAACAACAGACTGGGCACGTCAGTCCTGCGCCATAGGTATCCGCACACCGTCGCGTCGTGCGACCTCGATGGCCTCCGGATAGCCGGCGTCGACGTGGCGGATGACCCCCATCCCCGGATCGTTGGTCAGGACCCTGCGCAACTTCTCAGCAGCCAGAGTGGTGCCGTCGGCAACCGACACCTGACCGGCGTGCAGAGAGCGGCCTATGCCCACCCCTCCCCCATGATGGATCGACACCCAGGACGCCCCCGAGGCGGTGTTGACCAACGCGTTGAGCAGTGGCCAGTCCGCGATCGCATCACTGCCGTCGAGCATTGCCTCGGTCTCCCGGTACGGCGATGCCACCGACCCGCAGTCCAGGTGATCGCGACCGATGACGATCGGTGCGGAGATCTCCCCCGATGCGACGAGTTCGTTGAAACGCACTCCCGCCTTGTCCCGCTCGCCGTAACCCAGCCAGCAGATCCGCGCGGGCAGACCCTGGAAGGCCACCCGCTCGCGTGCGGCCCGGATCCACCGGGCCAGAGGCTCGTTGTCCGGGAACAGGTCGAGAACCGCCTGGTCCGTGACCGCGATGTCCTTCGGGTCGCCCGACAATGCCGCCCACCGGAAGGGTCCTTTGCCTTCGCAGAACAGCGGCCGGATGTAGGCCGGGACAAATCCTGGGAAGTCGAACGCCCGGTCGTAACCGCCGAGTTGGGCTTCGCCCCGGATCGAGTTGCCGTAGTCGAACACCTCACATCCGGCATCCATGAACCCGACCATGGCACGCACATGTTCGGCCATCGATTCGCGCGCCCTCTGTGTGAAACCCTCCGGATCCCGCTGCGCTTCATCACGCCAGTCCTCGAAGGCGATCCCGCTGGGCAAGTAGGACAAGGGGTCATGCGCCGACGTCTGATCGGTCACGATGTCGATCTCGACGCCGCGGCGCAGCAGTTCTGGCAGCACATCCGCGCAGTTCCCGACGACGCCCACGCTCCAGCCGCGACGCTCTCGTTTGGCTCGCAGGGCCGAGTCGACCGCCGCGTCCAGGTCGTCGGTCCACTCATCCAGGTACCTGTCCTTGACCCGCCGCTGCAGTCGGGATGCGTCCACGTCGACGATCAGGCATGCCCCCTCGTTGAGGGTGACCGCCAAAGGCTGAGCGCCACCCATCCCGCCGCAGCCGCCGGTGAGTGTCAGCGTTCCCGCGAGCGATCCGCCGAACCTCTTCGCGGCGACTGCGCCGAAGGTCTCGTAGGTGCCTTGCAGGATTCCCTGGGTCCCGATATAGATCCACGAACCCGCGGTCATCTGCCCGTACATCGTCAGCCCGAGGGCCTCAAGACGGCGAAACTCCGGCCATGTTGCCCAGTCCCCCACCAGGTTGGAGTTGGCGATCAGGACCCGTGGTGCCCACTCGTGGGTCTGCATCACGCCGACGGGTCGCCCGGATTGCACCAGCATCGTCTCGTCCTCGCGCAGTGTCTCCAGCGTGCGCAGCATGGCGTGCAGGCTGGGCCAGTCACGCGCGGCGCGGCCGGTGCCTCCGTAGACGACCAGCCGATCGGGGTCCTCGGCCACCTCGGGGTCCAGGTTGTTGGCCAGCATCCGCATGGCCGCCTCCTGCGGCCACCCGAGGGCGTGCCGTTGTGAACCTCGCGCGGCTCGCATGGTCATCGGTGTGCCCAGATCGTGGGACATGGCGCGCTCCTCTCTACTGCAGGTCATTGACGACATCGCGCACTGCGCGAAGCACTGAACCGTCCGCGACCAGTGCGACGACATCCTCGATCTCAGCGGCCACGAACTCGTCCGGTCCGGGACCGCGAACACGCTGCCGGACAGCCGCGAGCGCCACACCCGTTCCCCGCGCGGGCTCGATCGGGGCCCGCAAGTCCAGCGCCCGCGCGGCAACCAGCAGTTCGATGGCCAGCACCCGCCGCAGCCCATCAACGGCCTCTCGCAGTTTCAATCCCGCTGCCCAGCCCATGGAGACGTGATCCTCCTGCATGGCTGAACTGGGGATCGAATCCACGCTGGCCGGCACCGCCAAGCGTTTGAGCGTCGAAACGATTCCGGCCGCCGCGTACTGGGCGATCATGTATCCCGAGTCGACTCCGGCCTCATGGCCCAGGAACGGTGGCAGTCCGTGCGAACGGTTCTGATCGAGCATCCGGTCTGTTCGACGCTCCGAGATCGAAGCGACGTCCGCCACGGCGATGGCCAGAAAGTCCAAGACGTAGGCAACCGGTGCGCCGTGGAAGTTGCCATTGGACTCCACCCGCCCATCCGGCAGGACCACAGGATTGTCGATCACCGACGCGAGTTCTGTCTCAGCGACCCGGCGAGCGTGTGAGACGGTGTCGCGGGCAGCCCCGGTCACCTGCGGGGAGCACCGCAAGGAGTAGGCATCTTGGACGATGTGCTCAGTGTCTGCCCGGTGACTGGCCATGATGGGTGAACCGGTCAGCAGCGCGCGGATGTTGGCAGCACTGACCTGCTGACCCCGGTGTGGTCGCAGCGCCACCAGATCGGCGGCGAAGACGCGGTCGGTGCCCAACAACGCCTCGACGGTCATCGCCGTGGTCAGATCCGCCAAGGTCAGCAGGTCGCCCAGATCCGCCAGTGCCAGGATGAGCATGCCCAGCATCCCGTCGGTGCCGTTGATCAGCGCCAGCCCTTCCTTCTCCTGAAGGACCAGTGGTTCAATGCCGGCCTCAGCTAGGGCCTGGTCAGCCGGCAGCGGCTGACCGTTCACCAGCACTGTCCCCTCGCCCATCGCGGCCAGTGCCACATGGGCCAGCGGCGCAAGATCGCCGCTGCATCCCAGAGAGCCATACCGATGAACAACCGGCACCAGCCCGCTGTTGAGCATCTCTGCCAGGGTCTCGACGACGATGGGGCGCACGCCGGTGGATCCGGAGGCGAGGGTCTTGAGCCGCAGCAGCATCATGGCGCGAACGACCTCCGGCTCGACCGGGTCGCCGGTTCCGGCGGCGTGACTGCGGATGAGGCTGACCTGCAGCGCAGTGCGTCTCGGGGCGGCGATGGAGATCGTGGCCAACGCCCCGAATCCCGTCGAGATGCCGTAGGCAGGCACTGTCGAGGCGGCCAGCCCGTCCACGACCTTGCGGCCAGCAGCTACCCGCTGCAGAACCGACGGCTCAACGTGCACCCGGGCGAACCCCCTGGCCACGTCGACCACGTCCGGCAAACCGAGTTCGTCGATACTGCAGGATGTGCCCACGGCTGCATTCAACCAGCGATCAGGGGCCAGTCACTCGCTCAGAGGTTCTTGCACCTTCAGCCGCGCCCATCCTGCGTCAGACGGCGCAGCCGTGGTTGAACCCTTGAACTGCGCGTACACCCGGTAGCGACCGACACTGGCGGGCTGGTAGGAAACCACGGCAGAACCGTTGGACACGTTCACCCGGTAACGCTTGGAGAACTGCCACCCGTCGAACGGATCGAAGCGCTCGACCACCATGGTGCCCGGACCGGAAACGGCCGGCCGCACACGCAGCGCGATGGAGGCGCTGCGCCCGGGACCCGCTATCGCCCGACGGCGACCGTTGAACGTCACAGAGGAGTCAGTGATGGTGCGCAGTACGCGCTTGAGGGTGTAATTGCCGGATCCCTCGACGGCCACGAAGTAGCGGCCAGGCGCCAGTGTCCGGTCGAAGATGTCGCCGCGGCCGAGCCGACGCCCACTGTCGGTCACCAACCGCACGTCCGGACCGCCGGTCACGGTGAGGGTCAACTTGCTGCGCCGGGTCACGTCGAAGCGGTACAGGTCTCGCGAGTCGATGCCGCCATTGACTTTGCCGCGAACACGCGAGTTGTTGGCGATGAAGACGCCTGGGATGGTGTCATCGCGGCCTGCCGTGGCAACCCGCAGACGGTACGGCTGGGACTCCAGACTGCGACCCGCCTGCACCACGAGGAAGTACCTTCCGGTCTCACTCGGGGTGAACAGGCTGTATCCGCCGCAGTTCAGGCTCTTGAGCGGGTAACCGTCGAAGTCCTGGGTACCCGGGCCATACACCTCCAACGCCGTGCACCGGGTGGTGCGCAGGCTCAGTCGCATCGTGCGACCCTCACGCATGCGCGTCCAGTACGCGTCGCCGGTGTTGAGCAACCGGTCGACCTTGTTGCGCGCCCCCTTGGCCGGCAGTCGCTTGCCGGGAGGCTCTGGCGGCGGGCTGGGAATAAGAACGCTCAGATCGAAGGCATCAGCCACCGAGCCGTTCTCCACGGCGACCCGGATCGCGTAATCGGCGTTCGGTTCCAGTGTGTCGGTGTCGATTGTGGCCCGTCCGCGTGAATCGGTGAACTGGCACTCCTCGTATTGCAGTTTCGAACGCACCTGCCGGTAGAGCGTGAGGTCACCGTCCATGTCCCCGGCCGCATCCAGGGCGATGATGACCGCGCCGCGTTTGGGTGCAGTGAACCGGTACCAGACGGAGCCGGAGACGTCGGCGCAACCCTGTGGCTCATTGACCTCCACGGTCGCGTCAACCAAGGTTCCGTTCACCTGGGCGGGCAGATTGATACGTGTCGCATCAGCGCGATTGTCGTTGCTCGGGGGGGCTGCCCACCCCGGGCCACCGGCAAGAAGGGACGCAATCAGCAGGCCGCAGGAAACAGTCGCGGTCTTCACAGTTCGTTGCATAGTCATCGGACTCTCCTCCCATTTGCACCGTACGCCGGGAACGTGGGGGATTTGTCGTTCAGTGACAAACGCATCCGGTCAGTGATGCTTCTGTGACCGATCCACATGTGGGCACTGACTGCCGACTGTCTTGGTCCGCGTCAGCAGGGCCCCGTCCCACGAGATCACCGCGATGTCGGAACCCACGTCGGCCAGATAAGCCGGATGGTCCCCGGCGTACCAGTCGGAAACCGCACTGACGGTCAGCCCCTCGACATCGACCACCGAACCGATGCTGAAAAGCGAGGCAGTCTCCTCGATGGCGTCATGATTGCCCGCCCGGATGATCACCGGCACACCCTTGGCCAGCGCTCGGGCCGTGATGGACACCGCGATGTTGTCCAGCTCATCGCTGGCCACCGCCACCACGGCCAGGCTGCGGTCCACACGCAGTTTCTGCATCACCCGGCGCATCCCGCCGTCGCCGATCAACACGGGGATGTTGATCGCCCGGGCCAGCGGCAGGTTGGGGCATTCGGCGCGGCGTT
>JALOLM010000117.1 GCA_025455985.1 Candidatus Nanopelagicales bacterium
CAGCATCGGCGTCAGCGGCCGGACCGCGGCTTGTGGGTCCCCGGTGAACCGCACGTCCCCGGGGGCCATCGCAGCCACCGGCGGCAGGAAGCGCATCACCGTGCCGGCCAGGCCGCAGTCGATGTCGGCGGGGGCTCGCAGAGGGCGGCCGTGGATGACCAGCAGGTCCGCTTGTCGGGTGATGTCGGCGCCCAACGCCCGCAGCCCGTCGATCATCAACGCGGTGTCGCGGGCGTCAAGCCAGCCGGACAAGGTGCTGCGCCCAACGGCCAGTGCCGCCAGCACGAGTGCGCGGTTGGTCATCGACTTGGAACCCGGGACCTCCACGGTCGCCTCGAACGCCGTGCGCGCGTGCGGGGCGGCCCAGGTCTGCATCTGACAAGCCTAGTTCGGCGGGCGTGGGGACAATGGTCGTGTGGCCGGAACCGTGCGACTGAGTCCGAACGATCTCACGACGCTGGCCACTGATCACGGTCAGGTGCCGATGAACATCGCTGCGGTCCTCGTGTTGGACGGTGGAGCGGCGGGCACCGCCGAGGTGATCGGCCAGCGACTCGCGGCCGTCCCGCGCTTGCGGCAGTCCCTGCGGCGCGGTGGCCGGAGGCGGCTCTACTGGGCCGACGCTGCCTTTGATATTCGCGACCATGTCGCAGCGATGGCGCCGTGTGCCGACGAGCAGGCGCTGTTGGCCGCCGCTGGCGGGCTGGTGTGCCAGCGGTTGCCGATGACGCGGCCGCTGTGGGCGATGCGCTGGTGCGAGATGGCCGATGGCCGGCTGGCCGTCGTGCTGGTCGTCCACCACGTACTCGCCGACGGCATGGGCGGGTTGGCGCTGCTCGCCGCGCTGGTGGACGGGCTGGGGCCGCCGCCTGCCGCGCCTGTTTCCCAGAAGGATCCCGGGGTGCGCCAGGCTGCCCGTGGACTGCGAGAACTCGGAGTCAGCGGTCGCCCCCGGTTGGTCGCCCCGACGTCGATCACGCGGCCCACGAGCAGCCGTCGGAGGGTGGCGGTGGCCAGGCTCGAGTTGGCGCCGGTGGTGGCGGTGGCCCACGACCATGCCGTGACAGTCAACGACGTCGTGATCGCAGCGGTCAGCGAGGTGCTGTTCGACCTCTTGGACAGCCGCGGGGAGCGGCCACCGGAACTGGTCGTGTCCGTGCCGATCTCGATGCGGGGTACCGGCGAGCAGTTGGGCAACCAGGTGGGTGCAGTGCCGGTGGCGGTGCCGCGGGGGCTGGACTTCGGCTTGAGGGTGGCCCACATCGCCGGTCGGACGCGGGCGGCCAAAGCCGGCGCGCGGGGCAGCTCGTCGGTGATCCTCGGTTGGGCGTTCAGGGGGCTCGGTGCCCTGCGGCTCGCGCAGTTCTTCGTCGACCGGCAGCGGTTGGTGCACACCTTCGAGACGAATCTGCGCGGTCCTGCCCAGCTGCTGGTCATCGACGGCCGGACCGTTGAGGCGATCGTCCCTATAGCGGTCAATCCGGGCAACGTGGGGGTTTCCTTCGATGTGCTGTCCTACTCCGGGAGGTTGCTGATCAGCGTGGTGGCGGACCCGGAGCAGGTGGACGCGCAAGCGGTGGCCGGTTCGTTGCAGGAGGTCCTTGCGGGGCTCTGAGGCGGGGACGCTCCCGAACGCAGGCCTCACATGTGGTCGGATGGTCGTATGTGCGGAAGGTACGCCGCGGCCAAGGACGTCGCGTCGCTGGTGGAAGAGTTCGAGGTCGCCCGGCCACCCGACGAGCGGTTGCCGGAGGACTTCAATGTCGCGCCGAGCAAGAAGGTCTACATGGTGGTCGACCGCCCCGCCGAGGAGACGGTGGAGCGGCAACTGCGGGTAGCGAAGTGGGGACTCGTCCCGTCGTGGGCGAAGGACCCCAAGATCGGCAATCGCATGATCAACGCCCGGATCGAGACAGCTGCCGAGAAACCCGCGTTCCGCCGGGCATGGGCCAAGCGCCGCTGTCTGCTGCCCGCCGACGGGTACTACGAGTGGTACGCAGGGGAAGGGCCCAAACAGCCCTTCTTCATCCACCGTCCCGATGGTTCATCGCTGGCCATGGCCGGGCTGTACGAGTTCTGGAAGGACGGCGAGGACTGGCTGGTCACGACCTGCGTGCTCACCACCTCGGCCCCCGACGCTCTGGGGCAGATCCACGACCGGATGCCGTTGTTGATCCCCCGGGAGCACTGGGCCGGGTGGCTGGACCCTGAGCACCCGCCCGTGCCGGAGATGGCCGTGCCCGCGATGGCCACGGGGTTGGAGGCGTATCCGGTGAGCACCGAGGTCAACAATGTGCGCCACAACGGCCCGCAGCTGATCGAGCCGATGGCCGCCTCGTGATCGAGGTCGACACGAGCAAGGGCCTGGCACGGTTCCAGGAGTTCCGCGCCGCCACCCCGCAGGCCGTGCTCGTGCTGGGTCACGGCGCGGGCGGAGGTGGTGTGGCACCAGATCTGGCTGCGCTGGCCGAGGCGCTGCCGCCGATGGGTGTCTCGGTGCTGTTGCACGAGCAGCCGTGGAAGGTGGCGGGCAAGAAGGTGGCTGCGGCGCCGGCCGTTCTGGACGTCGCGTGGATCGAGTCCTTGGCCACGCTGGACGGACCCTTGATCGTGGGTGGTCGCTCCGCGGGCGCCCGGGTGGCCTGCCGTACTGCTGCGGACGTCGGGGCGGTGGCGGTAGTCGCGCTGGCCTTCCCGCTGCACCCGCCGGGCAAGCCGGAGCGCTCCCGGGCCGCGGAATTGGCCGTCGACGTGCCCCTGCGGGTGATCCAGGGGGAGCGTGACCCGTTCGGCCGGCCCGCGGAGTTCCCGGCGGGGTTGGATCTCGTGGCCGTACCGGGGGACCACTCCCTGCGTCAAGGCCTGGATCAGGTGGTGGCGGCGGTGGTGGACTTCGTCGGCGGGAATGCCTCAGCGTGATCGGGTGTTTACGGATTGACGTAGACAGCGGAGGTGGGAATGCTCCTTCTGGACGACCCGAGGACCATCGTCGACGGGGTCGGCGCACTAGGCTCTCGAATCATGGCGGACAGCGAGGCGGAACTGGCTGAGCGTTTCGAGGCGGAGGTCATTCCGCTGCTCGACACGCTCTACGCCGGCGCCTTGCGCATGGCCCGCAATCCCGACGATGCCAGCGACCTCGTACAGGAGACCGTCGAGCGGGCCTTCAAGGGTTTCAAATCCTTCACCCCCGGCACCAACCTGCGGGCCTGGCTGTTCCGGATCATGACCAACGCGTACATCAACACCTACCGCAAGAAGCAGCGGCAGCCTCAGCAGTCCTCAGCCGACGACGTCGAGGACTGGCAGATGGCGCGGGCTGCCTCACACACGGCCGGTGGCTTGCGCTCAGCGGAGGCCGAGGCGCTTGACCGGCTTCCCGACTCCGACGTCAAGGACGCTCTGGCGGCCATCGGCGAGGACTACCGGCTGGCGGTCTACTACGCAGACGTCGAAGGGTTCGCCTACAAGGAGATCGCGGAGATCATGGGCACGCCGGTGGGAACGGTCATGTCCCGGCTGCATCGTGGTCGCAGGCAGTTGCGCGAGCGCCTCGAGGGGTATGCCGCCGAACGAGGTCTGATCCCGGATCAGGGGGCCGAATCATGAGTGGTTGTGCAGATCCCCGCGGCTGCGACGACGCCAGCAAGCACCTCTACGAGTACCAGCACCATGAGCTGGACGCCGAAGCGTACGGGCGGATCAAGGAACACCTGCGCACTTGTGACCACTGTCAGAACCTCTACCAGGAGGAAGAGGTCATCCAGCAGCGGGTGAAGGCCTGTGCGTGTGAGGCCGCCCCGGAACAACTGCGCTCACGCGTCGTGGCGTGGATCGCGACCTTCCGGATGACCAGCGGCTGAATCGCCTCAGGCGTTGGGGCGGCGGCCGTGGTTCGAACTGCTCTTCTTGCGGTCGCGACGTTTGCGGGCGCGCTTGCTCATGGTGGCTCCTAACCGTTGAGTCGGCGGTTGAGGGCGCTGAGCACCGACCGGGCCAACGCATCCTCGACTTCACCTCGTACCAGTGCCGATCCTACGAGAGGCTGCTGACGGCCTGAGCCATCGGGGAACCGTACGACGGTGAGCGCAACCGTCCTGCCGGGGATCGCGATCACCTGCGAACTCTCGAGTTCCACACCGGTGGGCAGCATGTCGGTGAGGGCCGCCAGGGTCGCGGTCGCGATCGTTCGCTCTCGATCACCATCGTGGCGGGTAGCCCGGCCGGTCATGGTCCGCCCACCCAGGGTCAGCGATGCAGTGGCGCTCACTTCGCTGCCCGCCCGCTTCACGGAGATCGCTGTCAGAGCTGGCCGAGGGGTGCCGGCCGACAGCGGATCGTCGGCGGGGTCTGCCGCCCGGGCGAGGATGTGCGCGTCACTCACCCTGGCCACCCTAGTGCCGGGGGCCTCGATTCCGAACTCAACCGCACGCCGGGATCTGACGAAGCAAACATCGTGGAACTGAATCGCCCCACGGCCATCGAGCCGTATCTGCGCGCCCTCGTCGACCACGGCGGATCCGATCTGCACATCAAGGCCGGGGTGGTGCCGCGCATACGCATCGACGGCACCTTGCGCCCTTTGCGCAGCGAACCGGTGTCGGAGGTCGTCACCGACCAGATGCTGGCCGAGATCATCCGCGCCGACCTGGTGGACGAATTCGCGCTGACCGGGGAGGCTGACTTCGCGCTCATGGTCGATGGCGTCGGACGCTTCCGGGTCAACGCCTTCCGCCAGCGCGGGCATGTGGGCATGGTGTTCCGCCGGGTGGCCATCGGTGCTCCTGCCCTGGAGTCACTCGGGCTGCCGGCGCCGGTCTCGGCTCTGGCGTTGCAGCCGCGCGGACTCATCCTGGTCACTGGTCCCACCGGTTCGGGCAAGACCACAACGCTGGCGGGCATGATCGACGAGGTCAACCGCTACCGCGACGTGCACGTCGTGACCATCGAGGACCCGATCGAGATCATCCATCACGACAAGCGGGCCCTGATCAACCAGCGGGAGGTGCGCATCGACACTGCCGACTTCAAGGTGGCCATGCGTGCGGCGATGCGCCAGGATCCCGATGTCATCCAGATCGGCGAGATGCGCGACGTCGAGACCGTCCATGCCGGCCTGAGTGCCGCTGAGACCGGCCACCTGGTCCTGTCCACCCTGCACACCGTGGACGCCCAGGAGACGATCAACCGGGTGATCGACTTCTTCCCGCCCCATGAGCAGCAGCAGGTACGGCTGTCCTTGGCCGGTGCTTTGCGCGGCATCCTGTGCCAGCGGCTGATCCCGCGTGCTGACGGCCGCGGCCGCTGCGTGGCGATGGAGATCTGCATCAATACCGGACGCGTCGCCGATGCCATCGTCGACAAGTCCAAGACCGGCACGATCACGTCCCTGATCGCCGAGGGCCGGTTCTACGGGATGCAGACCTTCGACCAGCACCTGGTGGAGTTGTACCGCAGCCAGACCATCACTCTGGAGGAGGCCATGGCCGGATCCAGCAGTCCGCACGACCTCGAGGTGGAGTTGCGCCGGTTGGGGCTCGTCGCCAGCTGAGGTCGTCGGGGGTTCTTAGCGGTAAGAAGTTGTGTCAGGCGTGAGATGTTGTTGCGTCCCCGATGCGACGAACTCTAACGCCTGGGGCGCGGGCTCAGCCCTCGATCACCCCGTGCCGCGAGCACTTGGCCTGCCACCCCCCGGGGGTCACCTGCACGATCATCCGGCGGCCGCATTCGGTGCAGAAACGGGGTGGCTCCAGCGGCTGCACGCAGTCATGGCCGGGCAGTCCGCAGACAGGGCAGTACGACACGGCTTCAGGCTAACTGGGGGCCTAGCCTGACCTGCATGGACATCTCGTTGGGGCAGACCGCGACGGTGGTCAGGACCGTCTCTGAAACCGACACCGCGCTGGCCGTGGGCAGCGGTGACATGGCCGTACTGGGAACTCCAGTCCTCCTGGCGTGGATGGAGGCGGCGACTATTGCGGTCACCGGAGCGACCGATGCAGAGTCCACCGTCGGCACCCGCGTCGGTATGGATCATCTGCGCCCCAGCGCTGTGGGGGCGCAGGTCACCTGTACCGCAACCGTTGCCGAGGTGGACGACCGGATGATCACGTTCAAGGTCGAGGCCACGCAGATGCACAACGGCCAGGATGTGCTGATCGGTCGCGGTGTCATCACCCGTGCGGTGGTGCAGCGCGAGCGCTTCCTGGCCAAACTCGACCGTAGGGCTACAGACCGGTTGTTGCGCGAGGGTACGCAATCTCCGGATCAGTGAGCACGTTGACCAAGTAGGGCACCTTCGCGTCGAATGCCCGGTCGAGGGCCGGACCGATCTGCTCCGGGTCGGTGACGGTCTCCCCAGCTCCGCCCAACGCACGGACCACCTCGTCGTAGCGTGTGCTCGGCTGCAGGTCGGCGAGCACGTCGTACTGGTGCAGCAGCCGCATCGGGTGCTTCTCCAGCCCCCACGCGCTGTTGTTGCCCACCACCATCACCACGGGCAAGTCGTGACGGACCAGGGTGTCGACGTCCATCAGGCTGAAACCGGCCGCGCCGTCGCCCATTAGCAGGACGGTCTGCGAGGACGGTTTGGCGATCGCCGAGGCCATCGCGTAGCCCAACCCGGTGCCCAGGCACCCGTAGGGCCCGGGGTCCAGCCAGTGCCCCGGTCGTTTGGGCTCGATGAACTTCCCGGCGAAACTGACGAAGTCACCGCCGTCACCGATCACCACGGCGTCGTCTGCCAGGCGCTGGTTCAACTCCCCGTAGATCCGCCCCGGGTGAATCGGGTCAACTGTGCTGCCCAGAACTTCAGCGTCTGCGGTCACCGCCGCGGCAGCCGCCTGCTGTAGGCCCGTGAGCCAATCGGCGCGGCAGCCGCCTGCTGCAGGCCCGTGAGCCAATCGGCGCGCTCGCGGTGCTGGGCGTGGTTCTCCCAGGCGGCAGTGATCGCATCGAGGGTCTGTGGCAGCGAACCGGCCACCCACGCCGCAGGTTCGGCGCGCCGCGACACCTGATCGGGGTGGTCGACCACGTGCACGACCCGGGCGGGGGCGTCCGCCGGCCCGAACTTGCCGTAGCCGAGCCGGAAGTCCA
>JALOLM010000118.1 GCA_025455985.1 Candidatus Nanopelagicales bacterium
GAGCCCGCCGCGCGAAGCCGCCAACGCAACCGCGCCAAGCCGCGCGGAACCAAGCCCTCGGCGGCAGCCGATACCGACCAGGCCGAGGCGGAGGACGAGTCCGGGGATTCAGAATCGGATGACGCGCAGGACCGCTCGGACGCCGAGGGTGAGTCCACCAGCAGCAAGCGTCGCCGCCGCCGTCGGCGCCGCGCATCCTCCGGAGAGGACAACGAGGACGAAGCCGCCAGCAAGGACGAGGTGACCTCGGTCAAGGGTTCGACCCGGCTGGAGGCGAAGCGACAGCGCCGTCGCGAAGGCCGCGACGCGGGCCGTCGGCGGTCGCCGATCGTGTCGGAGGCCGAGTTCCTGGCGCGCCGGGAGAGCGTGGACCGGGTGATGGTCGTGCGCGGGCTCGAGGACCGCACCCAGATCGCGGTGCTTGAGGACAAGGTGCTCGTGGAGCACTACGTCACCCGCGAGCGCAACGCCAGCATGATCGGCAATGTCTACCTCGGCAAGGTGCAGAACGTACTCCCGTCCATGGAGGCCGCGTTCATCGACATCGGCCGCGGGCGCAACGCGGTGCTGTACGCCGGTGAGGTCAATTGGGACGGTGCGGGTCTGGAAGGTCAGCCCAAGCGCATCGAGCTGGCCCTGCAGCCCGGTGACAGCGTCCTGGTACAGGTGACCAAGGACCCGGTGGGCCACAAGGGTGCGAGGCTCACCAGCCAGATCTCACTGCCCGGCCGGTACCTGGTCTATGTCCCCAACGGGCGGATGACCGGCATCAGCCGCAAGTTGCCCGACAAGGAGCGCAGTCGTCTGAAGAAGGCGCTGCGGGCGGCACTGCCGGAGGATGCCGGCGTGATCGTACGCACGGCCGCCGAGGGTGCCACTGAGGAGCAACTTGCCTCGGACGTCAACCGGTTGGCCGCCCAGTGGGAGGCGATCAACGCCAAGACCGAGTCGGCCAAGGCGCCCTCGCTGCTGTATTCCGAACCCGATCTTGCGATCCGCGTCGTCCGTGACATCTTCAACGAGGACTTCGCGAAACTGATCGTGTCCGGGTCGGCGGCGCAGGACACCATCGAGGAGTACGTCGGCTGGGTGGCGCCGGAATTGCGCGAGCGGGTCGAGCGCTGGACGCAGAACGAGGACGTCTTCGCGTCGTTCAGGATCGACGAGCAGATCACCAAGGCGCTGGATCGCAAGGTTCTGCTGCCCAGCGGCGGCTCGCTGGTCATCGATCGCACTGAGGCGATGACTGTGGTTGACGTGAACACCGGCCGCTTCGTCGGGCAGGGCGGCAATCTCGAGGAGACGGTCACCCGCAACAACCTCGAGGCCGCTGAGGAGATCGTGCGCCAACTACGGCTGCGCGACATCGGCGGGATCATCGTGGTCGACTTCATCGACATGGTCCTGGAATCCAACCGCGACCTGGTGGTCCGACGGCTCGTGGAATGCCTCGGCCGTGACCGCACGAAGCACCAGGTTGCCGAGATCACCTCGTTGGGCCTGGTGCAGATGACCCGCAAGCGTCTCGGCCAGGGATTGCTGGAGACCTTCAGCGAACCGTGTGAGCACTGCAACGGCCGAGGTGTGCGGGTGCAGAGCGACCCGGTGGGCAGTCGGCGCCGGCGTCCGCCCGGCCCGATCCCGGGTGCCCCGGTCAAGCAGGCCGAGGCGGAGCCGTCCGCCGATGTTGAGGCGGTGACGACCGACGACGCCGCGACGGCAGACGCGAGTGCGGCGCAGGGCGAGGAGTCGGCGCAGCCGGAACTACAGGAGCAGCCGACTGCCTGAGCCCTGGGGCCTCGCGGGCACTGTCGCGCGGTTGGCCGGGAGGAATCGGCGTCAATCGCAGCGGCACAACCGCGCGGAGCGATCCCCGGAACCACCCAGCGCGGGGGTGCGTTGCCCGATGCGGGCGCCATCGCGTACCCTGGAACAGGTGCGCGTTTCCTCGCGCCGATGCCCCAGTGCAGTGAACAGCCAAGGGCAGCCAATGAACGTTGAAGGAGCAAGGGCGTGTACGCGATCGTGCGGACCAGTGGTCATCAGGAGAAGGTGGCCGTCGGCGATGAGGTCCTTTTGAACCGACTTCCTAGTGAGCCCGGCGCTGCTGTGGAGCTTTCGCCCGTTCTGCTCATCGTGGACGGGGAGACCGTCACGTCCGACCCAGGCGCGCTGTCCGGCGCCAAGGTGACCGCTGAGGTGATCGAGCACACCCGCGGGCCCAAGATCGACATCCTCAAGTACAAGAACAAGACCGGCTACCGCCGCCGCCAGGGTCACCGCCAGGATCAGACCGTGGTCAAGGTCACCGGTATCGAGTTGGGAGCCTGACCTCATGGCACACAAAAAGGGTGCTGCGAGCACCAAGAACGGTCGCGACTCCAACGCTCAGCGCCTCGGCGTGAAGCGGTTCGGCGGTCAGAGCGTGAACGCCGGCGAGATCATCGTTCGCCAGCGCGGCACGCACTTCCACCCCGGCGCCAACGTTGGCATCGGCAAGGACGACACCCTTTTCGCCCTGACCGCAGGGACCGTGGACTTCGGCACCAAGCGCGGTCGCCGGGTCGTCAACATCCTCGTCTGAAAGGCGGTCACCGGCGGTGACCTCCTTCATCGATCGCGTGGTCATCCACGCCCACGGTGGCGATGGCGGTAACGGTTGTGCCTCCATCCATCGTGAGAAGTTCAAACCGCTCGGCGGTCCCGACGGCGGCAATGGCGGCCGGGGTGCCGACGTGGTCCTGCTTGTGGATCCGGGTATCAACAGCCTGCTCGATCTGCATCACCACCCCCACCGCCGCGCAGGCCATGGCCAAGCCGGACAGGGCAGCCATCGCAACGGTGCAGGTGCTGCGGACCTCGTAGTGCCAGTCCCGCCCGGGACGGTCGTCCAGAGTCTCGACGGCGAAGTGCTCGCCGACCTTGTGACACCCGGACAGACCTTCGTGCTGGCAGCCGGCGGTCATGGGGGCCTCGGCAATGCCGCCCTCGCGACGCGCCGGCGCAAAGCCCCCGGCTTCGCGCTGCTCGGTGAACCCGGCGACGAGGTCGATGCGGTTCTGGAGTTGAAGACGGTCGCCGATGTGGGACTGATCGGCTACCCGAGCGCCGGCAAGTCGAGTCTGGTCTCTGCGCTGTCGGCTGCCAAACCCAAGATCGCCGACTACCCGTTCACAACCCTGGCCCCGCACCTGGGGGTGGTTGCGGCAGGTGGAACGACATTCACTGTGGCCGACGTGCCCGGATTGATCCCGGGGGCCAGTCAGGGCAAGGGCCTGGGGCACGAGTTCCTCCGGCATGTGCAGCGTTGCAGCGCACTGGTCCATGTGATCGACTGTGCAACGTTCGAGACTGAGCGCAATCCGCTCGCGGATCTGGATGTTATCGAGGCCGAGCTGGTGTCCTACGACCCGCAATTGGCGCAGCGGCCGCGGCTGGTGGCACTGAACAAGGTGGATATCCCCGACGGCCGGGAGATGGCCGCAATGGTGGCAGACCAACTTCGTGAGCGGGGCTACGAGGTCCATCTGATCTCCGCGGTGTCCCATGAAGGGCTCAAAGAACTGACCTACGCCATGTTGCGCATCGTGCTCGCGCAGCGACAGGCGCAACCCGAACCCGAGGCCAGGGTGATCCTGCGACCGAAGGCGACCGACGATGCGGGCTTCGAGGTGCGCAAGCAGGGCGACATCTTCCGCGTGATTGGGCAACGCCCGCAGCGCTGGGTGCGCCAGACCGACTTCGGCAACGAGGAGGCAGTGCGTTATCTGGGCGACCGGCTGGCCAAGCTGGGCATCGAGCACCGGCTGGCCGAGCTGGGAGCTGTGGAGGGTTCCACGGTCGTGATCGGCCCGGAGGACAACGCGGTCGTGTTCGACTGGATGCCGTCCATCGAGGATGAGGCGGCGATCGTGGAGACCGACGACACCGCCGAGACCGTGGAGACCCACGACACCGACGCTGAAGACGCCACGTGATGGACGCCCGGACCCGGATTGCCAACGCGTCGCGATTGGTTGTCAAGATTGGCTCTTCGTCGCTGACCAACGATCACGGGGGACTGCACTCCGAGCACCTCGACCAGCTCGTCACCGCGCTGGCGCGCAACGTACGCGCGGGGGTGCAGCTGGTTCTGGTCTCGTCCGGTTCAATCGCCGCGGGCACCCCGGCTCTGGGTCTCAAGAAGCCACCCCGGGATCTCGCGACCCAGCAAGCGGCGGCCAGCGTCGGGCAGGGGATTCTGCTCGCGCACTACACCGACCAGTTCGCTCAGGCGGGGATCCGGGTGGGGCAGGTTCTGCTGACAGCCGAGGACCTTATCCGGCGCACCCAGTACCGCAACGCCCAGCGCACGCTGGCCAGACTCCTGGAATTGGGCGTGCTGCCCATCGTCAATGAGAACGACACTGTGGCCACCGACGAGATCCGCTTCGGTGACAACGACCGGCTGGCAGCACTTGTGGCCCACGTTGTGCAGGCCGACGGTCTGGTGCTGCTCACCGACATCGATGGTTTGTATGACCGTCCCCCGGACCAAGAGGGCGCCGAACCGCTGGCGACGGTGGGCTCGCCCAGAGACCTCGAGGGCGTCGGCCTCGGCGGGCGAGGTTCGCATCTGGGCCGAGGGGGCATGGTCACCAAGGTGCAAGCCGCCCTGATGGCCAGCGAGGCCGGGATCCCGGTGGTGCTCACGCACGCGGATCAAGTGTCGAGGGCGCTGGCCGGAGAACCCGCCGGGACCGTGTTCGTGCCGTCGGGCAAACGCCGGTCGCCGCGGCAGATGTGGCTTGCCCATGCGACTACCGCCCGTGGCTCCGTGCGCATCGACGACGGTGCGGTGCGGGCACTTCGCAAGCGGCAGGCGTCACTGCTGGCCGCAGGTGTCGTGGGTGTGTCCGGGGACTTCATGGCCGGTGAGCCGGTCGACATCCTGGCCCCGGACGGTGCCGCGATCGCCCGGGGGCTCGTCGCCTACGACGCCGCCGAGTTCGACCGGTTGGTCGGCCGTACGACGGCGCAACTGATCGCCGAGTTCGGTCCGGAGTACGAGCGTGAGGTCGTACATCGCGACGACCTCGTTCTGCTGTGACCCGTACTGTCGGGCTGCCGCAATGACGGCACAATGGGACACATGACATACGCGAGCGCTGACGACGTGAAAGCAGTCGGGCTGCGGGCCAAGCAGGCCTGCGCCGTGCTTCGGACCTTGAGCCGCGATCAGAAGGACGCCGGGCTGCACGCGATCGCCGACGCCCTGAACGCCCAGGCGGACAGGATCGTCGAAGCCAACAGCGCTGACGTCGATGCCGCCCGGAAGGCGGGCACTGACCCGGCCATCGTGGACCGGCTCACACTGACCACACAGCGGCTCGCTGCGGTGGCGGATGCGGTGCGCGCCGTGGCCGCCTTGCCCGACCCGATCGGCGACGTCCTTCGGGGCTACACGTTGGCCAACGGCTTACGAGCCCAGCAGATCCGGGTTCCGCTCGGAGTTGTAGGCATGATCTACGAGGCCCGGCCGAACGTGACGGTGGATGCGGCCGCGCTGTGCCTGAAGAGTGGAAACGCCGCGCTGTTGCGCGGTTCGGCCAGTGCCGCCCACAGCAACGCGGTGCTCGTCGAGGTGATGCGCCAAGCCCTGCTCACAACCGAGGTTCCGGTCGATGCGGTCTGCCAGGTACCCGGCCTCACCCGGCACTCCGTGGAACACCTGACTCGCGCCCGAGGCATCGTCGACGTCGTGATTCCGCGAGGGGGAGCCGGGCTGATCCGCAGTGTGGTGGAGAACAGTCTCGTGCCCGTTATCGAGACCGGCGTGGGCAACTGTCACGTCTACCTCCACGAGGACGCACCCACCGACATGGCCGTCCAGATCGTGGTCAATTCGAAGACCCAGCGGGTGAGTGTGTGCAATGCGGCGGAGACCTTGCTCGTGCACCGGAACGCGGCCGATCGGCTGCTGCCGGCCGTCTTCGCCGAACTCAAAGCCCGCGGTGTGACCGTGCATGGCGACGACGTCAGCGCGAAGTTCGCCGAGCAGGCCGGCATCCATTTCCGGGCGGTCACAGATCTGGATTGGGCCGAGGAGTACCTCAGCCTGGACATTGCAGTAGGTGTGGTCGACGACCTCGAAGCGGCCATCAGTCACATCAGCCGGTGGAGCAGCGGTCACACTGAAGCCATCGTCACCGACTCGGTGGCGGCTGCTGCCCGCTTCACCGATGCCATCGACTCCGCGGCGATCATGGTCAACGCGTCCACCCGTTTCACCGACGGTGAGCAACTCGGCTTCGGTGCTGAGATCGGGATCTCCACGCAGAAACTGCACGCACGCGGTCCGATGGGTCTGGCCGAGCTCACGTCCACGAAGTTCGTCGTGGTCGGTGACGGACACGTGCGTGGTTGAAACCGCCAGGACTCGGTAGAGTTCTGTTCATGGTTTCCAGTGCAGTCCTTTTCCTCAACGCCGTGGCCAGTGAGGGTGCTGAAGCGGCCGGCGAACCGGCTCAGACGTCGCCGTACGCGTATGGCGCAGTGGCCCTCGTGGTCCTGCTGTTGGCGTTGTTCCTCGTCACCCGCATGAACATCGACCGCTGACAATGGCTGCCTCACGCCGCAGGGTCGGCGTGATGGGCGGGACCTTCGATCCGATCCACATCGGGCACTTGGTCGCCGCGACGGAGGTGGGCTTCCAACTGTCACTCGATGAGGTCGTGCTGGTCCCGGCCGGTGACCCGTGGCAGAAGACCGACCGCCACGTGACCGAAGCGGAGCACAGGTACGCCATGGCGGTTCTGGCAGTGGATCGGACCGGTCTGACAGTCAGCCGGGTGGACATCGACCG
>JALOLM010000458.1 GCA_025455985.1 Candidatus Nanopelagicales bacterium
GCTGGCGCTTTGGCCGGTAACGGCTTGGGCCTCGATCCGGTGGCGACCGCTGCTGACCTGGGCTTCGACACCAGTTTCGAGAACTCCATCGACGCGGTGACCGATCGGGACTTCGTGGCGGAGTTCCTCTTCGTCACCGCGATGATCGGGGTGCACCTCTCCCGGTTAGGCGAGGAGATCTGCCTGTGGGCTTCGACGGAGTTCAGCTGGGTACGTCTGCATGAGGAGTTCTCCACCGGATCGTCGATCATGCCGCAGAAGAAGAACCCCGACTCGGCCGAACTCGCCCGCGGCAAGTCGGGGCGCCTGATCGGCAATCTTGTCTCCGTGCTCACGATGCTCAAGGGCCTTCCGTTCGCATACAACCGCGACCTGCAGGAGGACAAGGAGCCGGTGTTCGACACGATCGCCACCCTTCGCCTCGTGCTGCCTGCGATGACGGGCACGGTGGCGACGCTGCTTTTCCGGCCCGAGATCGCCGGTGCGACGACCGCTGACGGGCACGCCCTGGCCACCGAACTGGCCGACTGGTTGGTGCGGCAGGGGATGCCGTTCAGGCAGGCGCACGAGGTTTCGGGCCGGGCGGTGAAAGCGGCCGATACGGCTGGGGTTGCGCTATGGGAACTGGACTTGGCCTCGGTGGATCCGGCGCTCACCGCCGATGCTTTGGACGCGCTTTCGGTGCCCGCCGCTCTGGCCGCGCGCAGTCACCGCGGCGGTACTGCGCCAGCCGCGGTGGCCGAGCAATTGGCACGCGCCCGGGCGTCTCTGGACGTTTACCGCTGACCTCGAGGGGGTTCTCGCCCGCCAATGTTGCGACGTTACCCGGACACGCTGGCGTGTCGTGAGAACTCCGCAACATTGGCTGCTCCGCAGCGACGCGGATCGGCGTAAAATTGAAGCAGGGGTGGTCATCATGACCGATCGCCTGGAACGCACATTGAGCCAGTTCGTCGAGACTGGTCAGTTGACGCCTGAGTTGGCGTCCGAAGTAAGCAACGAGTACCACCACCGGCATGTCGACATCCGGCAGCGCCTTGCGGAGTTGGCCGGATACGCAGGTGCCGGCCTTGCCACCGTCGGGCTGATCGTGATCGGGTCGCAGGTTTGGACGGACTTCAGTCAGGTACTGCGCGCGGCGTTGCCAGCCGTGGCCAGCGCTGCATTGTTCGTCGGCACATGGCTGGTGATCCGCCCGGTCGGACACATCAGCGAACACCCTGCTCGCGGACGTGTTGCCCAGGTGATGGGTGGCGTGTCGGCGGTGTTGGCGCTGCTTGCGATCATGCTGGGCTTCTCGCCCGAGACCGGAGAGCCGGCAAGCACCGCGCTGTTGATCTCGTTGGTCGTGTGGCACTGGGTGCCGGGCTTCATCAACACGCTGGTCACCGCGGTCTTGGCTTTGATCACAGGGCTCTCTCTGTTCGATGTCCTGGGCTTCGGCGACGGTCCCGCGATGGCGCTGATCGTGGTAGGACTCGGCGTGGCGGCGAGTCTGCTGTTGAACAAGTTCTTCCCGCCCGAGTGGCTGACGCGGGCCATGGGCCTGATGGTCTGGTTGCAGGGGACCATCGTGCTGATGACGGCAGAGGCTGGCTTCAACGCCCCCGACACACCCTTGCGTTGGACAGGCCGCGTGAGCGCCCTCGCACTGGTTCTGATCGGTGCTTGGATGTTCGCGCGCGGTGGCGACTGGTTGTGGGCGGTTGCTTCGGGGCTGGCGGCGGCGCTGCTCGTCGGGCTGTGGTCCTTGGAGGCCGTTAACGCCGGTGTGGCGCTGATCATCGCTGGACTGGTACTGATCGCCGCTGGCCTGGTGCTGGCCGGGTTGCGTCGCGCCGAACGCGCCGCGATGTCCGAAAGTCGCTGACCTCGGCGGGCGCACCGCTCGGGTGGCCCTACCGGTCAAGCCGAACGGCCCGTTGAATCCTGCAAAAGGTCGACGTAGGTTCGAAAACGCGAGCACGAGGCTCGTCGGGGGGCGGAAGGAGATCGACATGAAGATTCGAACCGTCACCGCACTCGGCGCCACCGCGATGCTCGCCCTGGCAGGTTTCGCGGGCCCGGCGACCGCGGTCAAGCCGGGCGACGGCCTTGCTGGCGGCGGGAACGCCATGATCAAGGCCCAGCCCAAGGGTCAGGCGGTGCCAGGATGGAACGACGAAAAGAACAGGGGCTTTCGTTGCGACTACAACCCGGGCGTCGGTCACGGCAATCCCGCTTTCATGGGCTGTGAGGAAGTGGAAGTTGGCGAAGGCTAACCAAGCCCCACCCACCCAATCGGTCACGCCTGCCAAGATGGGGGCGTGACCGATCTGCTTTCCGATCTTGAAGCCCGCGGCCTGATCGCCTCCTCGACCGATCTCGGCGCTCTGGCCGAGTCCATGGCCGAGCCCATCACGCTCTACTGCGGCTTCGACCCGACCGCCTCCAGCCTGCACGTCGGCAACCTCGTACCCCTACTGCTCCTGCGCCGTTTCCAGCTCGCCGGGCACAAGGTCATCGCGCTGGTCGGGGGAGCGACCGGTCTCATCGGCGACCCCAGCGGTCGCAGTACGGAGCGGAATCTGAACACCGACGACACCGTCGCTGATTGGGTTAACCGAGTGCGTGGGCAACTGCAGCACTTCCTCGACTTCGACGGCGACAACCCAGCCACGCTGGTCTCCAATCTCGAGTGGACCGGTCCGATGAGTGCCATCGAGTTCCTGCGAGACGTCGGCAAGCACTTCAGCGTCAACGCGATGCTCGGCAAAGAGTCGATCGCTGCACGCCTCAACGGTGACGGCATCAGTTACACCGAGTTCAGTTACATGCTTCTGCAGTCCATGGACTACCTGCACCTGTACCGCGATCACGGCTGCACCCTGCAGGTCGGTGGGTCCGACCAGTGGGGCAATATCACCGGTGGACTCGACCTGATCCGCAAGGTGGAGGGCCCCGAAAGCAGGGCCCACGGTCTGACCGTTCCGCTGGTCACCAAGGCCGATGGCACGAAGTTCGGTAAGACGGCCGGCGGGGCCATTTGGCTCGATGCCGAGCAGACCTCGCCCTTCGCCTTCTACCAGTTCTGGCTCAACACCGACGACCGCGATATTGCGAACATGCTCAGGTTCTTCAGTCTGCGCCCTGTCAGCGAGGTGGAAGAGGTCATCGCCGCAGGGGAGGCAAACCCCGCCTCCAGAGCCGGTCAGCGGGCCCTTGCGGCGGAACTGACCGACCTCGTCCACGGCGTCGAGAACCGAGAACACATCGAGGCCGCGAGCGCCGCTCTGTTCGGTAGGGGGGACCTCGCGGCGTTGCCCGAAACCATCTGGCGCCAGGCCACCGAGGATGTGCCCACGACAACAGCGGTGAGCGCGGGCGCAACCGTCATCGACGCACTGGTCGCTACCGGCCTGTGCGACTCCAAGTCCGCAGCTCGTCGGGCGATCAAAGAGGGTGGCGCCTACGTCAACAACCAGCGCGTTTCTGAGCAGGAGGCGAACCTCGACTCAAGCCTGGCTCTGCACGGCCGCTGGGTCCTTCTGCGCCGCGGAAAGCGGTCGATAGCGGTGGCTGACCTGGGGGTCTGACGGCCAAAAGGGACCCCCCTTTTAGGCCCCCGAAAACGCCTGCTACATTTAATTCTGTTGCTCGAAAGAACAACTCCCGACCACCTCGAAAGCCTGAAAAGGCGGCCGAAACGCGCGGGAACCAGGGGGTGGTTGACACTTCAGCCCAGCCTGGTACAGTGGAGAAGTTGCCCCGGAAACCTCCTAGCGAATAGCTGGAAGTGATGGTGTGCGCCCGCTCCTTGAGAACTCAACAGTGTGCCAAAAGTCAATGCCGAACCCCGTTCGGCGGCCGGTCTAACCGGTTGTCGAAGGGATTTCTTTGAGGCATGACCAAATTTGATGTAAGTCAGATTTGTTCTTGCCAGGCTTACAATTAGTGAGCGAACACAATTCATTCACGGAGAGTTTGATCCTGGCTCAGGACGAACGCTGGCGGCGTGCTTAACACATGCAAGTCGAACGATGAACCAGGGCT
>JALOLM010000459.1 GCA_025455985.1 Candidatus Nanopelagicales bacterium
GCAGATAGGAGAGGATATCGACGGTCCGTTCCGCCGGCGGTTCTTGCAGAAGGCCTGCTACCTGAACCCTGATGTCTTCCGCCAGTACCGCAGCTTCTTCGCCAGTGCAGGATTCCGGGTGGTGGACTGCCCCTCGCTGACCCAGCAGGGCAAGAGCGCGGCGGACATCCACTTGGTACTGGACGTGGTCGACGCCCTGGATCACAGGACGCGGTTCGATGAGTTCATCATCTGCTCCGCCGACGCGGACTTCACCCCGTTGATGGCGAGGGTACGTACTCATGACCGCCGCACGGTGATGGTCGCAGCGAGCCCGTCAGCACCCGCGTATCAGGCTGTGTGCGACCAGGTGGTCACACCGATCCAGATTGCCGAGGCATTCAGCCCTGACGTACCTGCCGTGTCGACCGACCTCCCTGCTGAACCAGTTGCCGACCCTGTTGGCCACGCAGCTGCCCCGCTCGAGGGGGTGGAACCTGCAGGTCATCAACTGACTGACGAAGAGATTGACGCGGCCGTTACGGCTGTTCGCGAGGCTGTGGATGCCGCGGGTGGCGCGCTGCCTGGGGCTAGGGCTGCGGGAGCCGCGATCGCCGTCGTCCCGCGAATCGCGCAGGTGCGCTGGGCCGAGGCAGATGGCTTCAGCGGCTTCATCGCGCGCCGTCTTCCTGAGCTCAGGCTCATTCGATCGGCTTCGGGCGGGTTTGTCATCGACCCGGCGCGCCGTTCCGCAGGGGATCGAATGGGCGCTGAGGTCCGCGAACGCGCCGCGGCGCGCGGTTTTGCGGTGCCGCGGTCCGCGGCAAACTTCGTCATCCAGGGGCTGATCTACGCCGGCTCTGACCCCCGGGAGCCGCACGACGCCGACTACTTCGCCCGTCGCTGGTACGACAACGTCCTCCTTCTAGCCGAGCGCGCAGGCATGGAACTGCCAGACGATGGCGAGGAACAGATCCGGGCCTGGATCCTCGGGGCTCCATCGCCTCCCCATCCGACGGAACCAGACCCAGTCGCATGACTATGCCGTCCTCCGTCCCACTCCGAGGCCCATAATCCGGCTTGCGGAAGAAGCGCCGTCCGAAACGGTCGGGTAGGTGCTGCACACCGCCGCGTACCGTCCCGGTCAGCGGCGCTGCCTGCGTCACTGCGCCGCCTGTCGGGCGTGAACATGTCGCGGGTCGAGCCGTTCCCGGGTGGGCTCTGACAGTGTGACAATCTGGCTCAGCTACAGCGCCTTGGTCTGACAGCGATCGTCGACCGGCTCACCTTCGGCGGACACACCATCGACAACAGCTCCCAGTTCTACCGCCTCGCCGGCAGCCGGAAAGGCGCCCCGTCGGCCTCCTGAGACCCCAACCGCTCAAGTCGTCTCGATGACGATCCGAAGCAGCCAGTGGACAAGTCGGATCCCAACCGGGGGGCAGGAAAGTGCGTGCTGTGGTTCTGGCATCAGTCGGTGCCGCCGCTGCCATTGCGGCAATGGCGTTCACCCCATCGGCCACGGTGCCGACAACCATTGAAGCCGTGCAAGCCCAACTCAACGCGGTGCCCTGGATCGCCGGGGATCGAGACCTCGCCGATCCCGTAGGACCGGGTGACCTCGATCTGACAGATCCCGTAGCCCGAGGGTTCCTGGCTGCAGGGTGGAGGCTGTCTGATGCCCCCTTCAGCGGTTCTATCGATGACGGTCCAGCCGTGACGATTGAGCTCGACGGCGCGCCCGCATGCGCAACGACGCGAGTGTCTGCGGTCGGTCGGAGCGGCCAGATCGTCGCGGTCCGAGTAACACCAAGCGCGTGCAACTAAGGAGACGCCATCCTCAACAAACCCCGAAGTCGACCAGGACATAGCGCACGTGATTGACCAACGGAGAAGTGAAGTTGTAGGAACGCCAAGTCGAGGTGTTCACGCGCTGGCAGACTACGACCGACGTCCCGCTCCCGTCACTGTTCACCGCGTGGAACGTGGCCGTGTCCCTGAAGTTCGACATGGACTCGATGTTGTCGTACATGGTGCCGGTGACCTGACCCTGGAGCCCGGTAACGGCGTAGCCCGAACAGGAGGCGCCGGAGTACCACTTGTTCTGCCCGAGGGCGAGCGCTCCGCACTTCGTGATGTAACCGGCGGTAGCAGTGGTCGTCCCAAGTCCTGCCATTCCGCCGATAGCCGCCGCGGTGGCGATGATTGCCGCAGTCCGGCGTGGTCGCTGAAACACGAGTTCACTCCTCAATGTCGACATGTTTGGCATGGAGCATGCTGGCGCGAAGTTCGTCTAGAGAGTCGTATGCGAACGCTGTCGCATCAACTACTTTCACGTGATCAGCCAGGCCAAGGTCCCGAAGTCGGGAGATCTCAGCCCAGGAGACGAGTCGGCCGTCGTAATGCACTGGTAGGTCCGTGATGCTCAACGCTGCCGGAGGCGGGGCTTCGGAGGGCGCGACGCCGACCACGAAGAGGAAGGCGCCGGATGCGGCAAGAAGGGAAGCCGCGCCGAGGACGATTCCGTTTCGGATTCTCTTGAACCTCGAAGGGGCGTAGGGCGTCGGCCTGGCGCTGGTGAGCCTCCCTACCAGGGCGCCACTTGACGTGCCCACCATCCCGATCCCCCGTTCCCCCAACGCCGTCACGTTTCCCGCTAGCCACCCACCGCTCGCACGCTAGCCCACCGCTCGCACGCTAGTGTCCCGCGTCTGAATCTCGTTTACGGGTGGCGTGGGGCAGGATCTCGTCGGCGTTCTTGGTCCAGGTGAAGGGGTGGGCGCGGTCGTTCCAGCCTTCGATGAAGGTGCGGATCGCGGTGACGAGTTCTTTGACGCTGTCGAAGGATCCGCGGCGGATCGCTTGGCGGGTGATGATCCCGAAGAAGACCTCGACGAGGTTCAGCCAGGATCCGCTGGTCGGGGTGAAGTGCAGGGTGATCCGTGGATTCTTGGCCAGCCACGCGTTGATGTCGTCGTGCTTGTGGGTGTGGTAGTTGTCCACGACGACGTGCAGCTCGCGGCGCGGGTAGGCCTTGGCGACCTACTTGAGGAAGTCCAGGAACTCGGCCTTGCCGTGCCGGTCATAGCACTCATCGGTGACCCGTCCGGTGGCGACCTCGAGGGCGGCGAACAAGGTGGTGGTGCCGTTGCGTTTGTAGTCGTGGGTCGCCTTCTCCGGCAGCCCGGGACGTACCGGCAGGATCGGGGCGGTGCGGTTCAGGGCTTGGATCTGGGACTTCTCGTCCACGCACAGCACGATCGCCTTCTCCGGCGGATCGAGATAGAGCCCGACCACGTCGCGGACCTTGGCCTCCAGCTCCGGGTCGGTGGAGAACTTGAACGTCTCGCGCCGCCACGGCTTGATGCAGTACCGCCTCCACGCCCGAGCCACCGTGGCGTCCCCGATGCCCAGGTGCGCGGCGAGCAGGCGTGTGGACCAGTGCGTCACCCCGAGCGTCTCCGGTGGCGGGTCCAGGGTGGCGGCCAGGATCGCCGCGTCATCGATCGTCTTGGGCCGCCCACTGCGCGGCTCGTCGTACAGCCCCGCCACGCCGTGGGCAGCGAAGCGGTCCCGCCACTTGATCACGGTCGGCCGTGTCACCCCAACCAACTCCGCCGCCCTGGTCGTCCCGGCACCATCAGCGACAGCCAGCACGATGCGCGCCCGCTCCACCTGCCCGGCAGCCGCGGTCCGCGACCGGGTCAACGACTCCAACGTGGCACGGTCCTCAGCGGTGATCGACAACCCCGATGACGGCATGCCCCATCATCCCGCCTGCCCCGTTGTAAATCAACTAATGACGCGCAACACTAGCAGCGGGTCCCCGCTCGTCTTCGGCACAACACGCCTGCGGCGTCCGAGAGCACAGAGGAGGGCGACCCTGGCTGGCTAGGGGGGCCGTCATCCCTTTGGGCGTGTGGACCCCGGACCGTGCTCACTCGAGGAGGTCGAGGTACTGGCGGCGCGCCTTCATGGCGTGGATGACGAGTTCGCTGCCGCTATCGAAGCGCAGCACGACGACCTCGAGGAGGCGGCCGGCGGAGTCGAATCCGAGGCGAAGTTGTCGGGCGGGGCTGTCGTCTTCGAGGTCGCTGACGAAGACGGCGTGCTCTGCGGCGTGGATGGCGTCCTTCGGGTCGATGCCGTGCTTGCGTGCCGAACCGTGGACCTTCACGCGACGTAGGAGCGGATGGCGGCGCGGATGGCCTCTGAGCGGCTGACGTGGTCGCGTTCGGCGCGTTCGGTCAACGCGGCCAGCAGGGTGGCGTCGATGCGCACGGGGACGACCTGGGCAGGTCCGTCGCCGATCGGCTTGCGTCCGCGCTTGCGCAGTTGCTCGACGTCGTAGCCGCGTTCGGCCTCGTCGGCCCAGTCCTGGATGTCGGCGTCGGTGACGGGCTTGCCCTTGATCGTCTCCACGATAGAAGCGTAATACGAAATGGTGGTTGGGGGAAGCGCTCGGTGGAGGACCGCCGCCCCTCCGGTAGGTGGGGGCGGGGGTGCTGCCCGTGGCGCTCGCAGACGTGCTCGCGTCCTGCAGGCGGGTTAGCGTCGCTGAGTCCGGGTGCCCGGCCGTGTTGGCGGCGGGCGCGGTCTGGGCCTGTTCCAGTGGTCGCCGCGTGAGGTGATTCCCATGTCCACTGCTTCCACGATCCTGCTGCCGTTCCAGCCGGTGTCGATGTCGACCGCCCAGTTGGCGGCGGTGTCGTTCCTGGCCCGCTACTCCGGGCGCACCCACGCCATGTACACCTCCCAACTGAAGCGTTGGTTCGCCTGGTGCGGGGGCAACGGGCTCGATCCCTTGATCGGGATCAAGCGCGCCCACGTCGAGCTGTACATCCGCCACCTCGGCGAGTGCGGGCTGATGGACTCCTCGATCGTGACCATGATGCACGGCGTCCGCGGGTACTTCCGGTTCGCCCACATCGACGGCCTCATCAGCGCCGACCCGGCCGTGTACGCCCGGCTGCCCAAGGTCCAACAAGACGAATCCCGCACCCAGGGCCTGGACCGCCTGGAGCTGATCCGGTTCCTGCAGGTCGCCCAAACGATCACCGTGCACCACGGCGCCCTGGCGTTCCTACTGGGCATCAACGCCCTGCGCGCCTCCGAGGCTGCAGGGGTGCGGATCGAGGACTACGCCGACACGATGCGCGGCTACCGGGTGCTGCACCTGGTCGGCAAGGGCAACAAGCCGGCCACCATGCCCGTCACCGTTCCGGTGCTGCGGGTGCTGGAGGCCTGCCGGGGCCAGCGCACCAGCGGGCCGCTGGTGCTGCGACCCGTGTCCGGGAACCCGATCGACCGCCGCGACGTGTACCGGATGGTCGCCCGGATCGCGAAGGCCGCGCAGATCCCCCGGCACATCAGCCCCCACTCCCTACGCCACGCCGCGATCACCAACGCCCTGGACGCCGGGGTCCCGCTGCGCGACGCCCAGATCCTGGCCCGCCACGCAGACCCCCGCACCACCGAGCACTACGACCGCGCCCGCGGCAACCTCGACCGCCACGGAGTGCACTTCCTCACCGCCTACGTCGCCGGCGTCTGAACACCGCCCGGGGGCGAAGACCGCACACACGGGGCAGATGCGGGAGCCGCCCTCCGCCTGTCGAGCACTTTGGGGCAGGGACCACGACCCAGGCTGGCCGCGGCCTCGAGGCGTCCCACAGCGGACGAACGGCGGTGGCTCGGACGCCCCGTCACTGCCGTGGGACGCCGTGCGACGCCCCAAGGGGCTGCGGACATAGGCAGTTGACGGGCCGTCTGGCTCGCCAAGTCCTCATGAGTTGGGGGTACAAAGTGATGATCAGGTCGAAGTTCGTCCTATCGCTGGCAGTGGCAGGGCTGGCGACGGTATCGCTCTCGGCTCCGGCAGCCCAGGCCGACGGGCCGCAACACTGCTGGCTGGATGTCGAGACAGGGCAGAGCG
>JALOLM010000119.1 GCA_025455985.1 Candidatus Nanopelagicales bacterium
GGGCCAGCGGCGAAGTTCTTGTCATCCGAGGAGTCGAACACCGTGTATGGGGAGATACCGGCTTCCATCGCGGCGGCGAGGGTGAAGATCTTGAACGTCGACCCGGCCTGCATGCCCGTGGTGCCACCATCCTTGAGGTCCACGGCGTAGTTGTAGGTGGTCTTGCCGGCGCCTTTGGTGCCCCACATGCGGTTCTGAGCCAGTGCCACGACCTCGCCGGTCTGCGGCGTCACCATCGCGATGGCGGTGCCCTTCTTGCTGGGGTCGGTGGGCGGAATCCGGGACATGACCGCATTTGTGGCCGCGTCCTGTGCCTTGGGCTGCAGTGACGTGTGGATCACCACACCCCCGCGCTTGAGGAAGTCCTCGCGGTCCTGCAGGGTCTTGCCGTAGTTGGGGTCGTTGAGGATCTGCTTGAGCGTGTAGTCGCAGTAGAACGGGTACTTGCTCGCCGCGCACCCGTTGCTGATCTTCTTCGGGTCCAGGGTCTTCTTGATCGGCGTACCGATTGCCTTCTCGTACTCCGTCGAGGTGATGAAACCCTGCTCCAGCATCTTGGCGAGCACAGCATCACGCCGGGTCTGGGAGTCCTCGGGGTTGATCAGCGGGTCGAAGCCCACCGGCGACTGCACGATGCCGGCCAGAGTGGCGGCCTCCACGGGGCTCATCTTGCTGGCGCCGTGGCCGAAGTAGCGCCGCGACGCGGCCTCGACCCCGTAAGCCCCGGAGCCGAAGTAGGCGATGTTCAAGTAGCGGTTGAGGATCTCGTCCTTGGACAGCTTGCGCTCCAGCTGCACCGCGTAGCGGATCTCCTGGAGTTTGCGCGCCGTGGTCTGCTCCCGAGCGGCGTCCACGTCCTCGGTGGTGCGTGCGGCGGTTACCAGAACGTTGCGGACGTACTGCATGGTCAAGGTCGACGCACCCTGCTGGATCGACCCGCTGGCCGTGTTCTCCAGTTGCGCGCGAATCAGGCCCTGGATGTCGACGCCGTTGTGTTCGTAGAACCGCTCGTCCTCGATCGCGACGATCGCCTGCTGCATATTGGGACTGATCTGGTCGAGCGGAACCTCGATCCGGTTCTCCTCGAAGAGGGTCGCGTAGCGGTTGCCCTCACTGTCGAGCAGGTAGGTGCGCACGGGCAGCGGCGGCGTCGCGAGCTCTGCGGGCAAGGAGCCGATCTGCTCAACTGCGACCTCGGATGCCTTGCCGATCCCGGCGACGACCGGGACGGCCATGGCTGCCATGATGGCACCACCGACCACCCCGGCGATCCCGACGCGGGCTACCGCGGACAGGGTTTTCCCGGGTGAGTTGTTCTGGGGTTCGTTCGACACAGCCATCAGACGTAAGGGTACGTGGCCCCGGTTCCGCTGTCGTGTAGCAGCCCTGGTAATGCCCGAAATGCGACCGGCCCACCGTATGTGTAACGGTTGGATATACCCCCGATGCATACCGCGAAAACAGGGTGGGGCATGCTGGTTATCAGGTGATGTGACGCAGGTAACTACGACACATCGAGAGGCCGCTCTAAGATAGTCCGAACGGACTAGCAGAAGTAGTACGAATGGCCCTCAACGGTAGCCGAATGGTTGCTTAGAGTTACGGCAAGCTTTCGGGGGTTTGGACCGGGGAAGGGGAGATGTAAGTGCTGAATGTAGGTGCTTGGAGCGCTGAGGCCGCGTGTTCGCAGACCGATCCTGACGAGATGTTCGTGCAGGGAGCGGCGCAGAACCGGGTCAAACAGATCTGCAGCGGCTGTCCGGTCAAGATGGAATGCCTGGCCGATGCCCTGGACAACCGCATCGAATTCGGCGTTTGGGGCGGTATGACCGAGCGGGAGCGGCGGGCACTGCTGCGCCGCCGGCCGCACGTGAAGTCCTGGACCCTTCTGCTGCACGACGCGGCCAGTCGCGGCATCCCCCAGCAGGTCGACGTCCGCAAACCCGCTTACGCCTGATCGAGCCCCGGCCGGCAGCACAAAGAACTGTGCACCGCGCCAGCTCTTCGCCGACGCGGTGCACGAGTCCGGGGTGTGTCGTCAGGAGTTCTTGGTGACCGACACATCCAGCTGAATCTTGATCTTGTCGCTGACCAGCACACCGCCGGCGTCGAGCGGGACGTTCCAGGTCAGGCCGAAGTCCTTGCGGCTGATCTCGGTCTCACCCTCGAACCCGGCCCGGATGTTGCCGAAGGGGTCCTTCACGACGCCGTCGAGCTCGACCTCGATCTCCACCTGACGGGTCACGTCCTTGATGGTCAGGTCGCCCACGAGCAGGAACTCGTCGTCGCCGGTCTGCTTCACGTTGGTCCCGGAGAACGTCATCACGGGGAAGTTCGCCACATCGAAGAAGTCGGCCGAGGTGAGGTGCGCGTCGCGGTCCGGAGTGCCGCTGTCGACGCTGGCCATCTGCACGGTGACGGTGGCGCTGGAGTTGGCGGGGTTGGCGCCGTCGAGGTTGAGGGTTCCCTCGAAGGAGGTGAACGATCCGCGCACCTTGGTCACCATCGCGTGCCGGGCGACGAAGCCGAGGCGCGTGTGGGTGGGGTCGATGGTCCAGGTGCCGGTGTATTCGCTGAAGTCAGCCATGAGAACTCCTAAGTAGTTGAGCGGTCAACATAATTGTTGACACATCAACTATCTCTTGTCAAGAGGAACCCACGAGGTGGTCGGAGATCGACTCAGTCTTGTGCGAGCAGGTCGCCGACCTCGGTCAGACCATCAAGGTCGTGAACGTCGTCGGCCAGCGCGATGACGGTGGCCACGGGAACCCGCGGGTGGGCGCCGGTGAACGAACGCGCGAGGTGGGTCTGGCGGGCGGCGGTCTCCATCCGGTCGGCATGCAGACGCAGCAATTCGGCGACCAGGCTGTGCTCGCCGGCGAGGCGTTCGGCGCCGGCCCGAGCGGTCGCGGCCGTCAGTTCGGGCAACCGGACCTGCTGGACCCGGTTGAGGACCAGGCCCGCCAAAGGCATCTGTTCGGCTTCGAGGCGCTGGACGAAGTACGAGGCCTCGCGCAGCGCATCCGGCTCGGGTGCTGCCACCACGACGAAGCGGGTGTCGGGGGCCTGCAACTGCGAGTAGGTCTGCTCGGCGCGCTCCCGGAAACCCCCGAACAGCGCGTCGAAGCTGGTCACGAACAGCTGCACGTCACGCAGGACCTGGCCACCGAGGATCTTGCTCATGGCGCCGGTGAACAGCCCGAGTGAGGCGTTGATGACGCGCGCCGACATCCGCCCCGCCCCCCGGGCGGGTGCTGCCAGAACCCGGATCAGTCGGCCGTCCAGGAATGAACCCAGCCGTTTCGGGGCGTCCAAGAAGTCCAGCGCGGAGCGTGACGGCGGGGTGTCGACCACTATCAGGTCCCAGTGCTCCCCGGTGGCCGACTGCGCTTTCAACTGCCCGAGTTTCTCCATCGCCATGTACTCCTGCGTCCCGGCGAATGAACTCGACAGCGCTTGGTAGAACGGGTTGTCCAGGATCGCCTGAGCGCGGTCGGCATCGGAATGGGCCAGGACGATCTCGTCGAAGGTCCGCTTCATGTCGAGCATCATGGCGCTCAGGCGCCCACCCTCGATCCCGGGCACCAGCCGCGGGGTGTTGTCCAATTCGGTCAGTCCCATCGACTGCGCAAGCCGCCGTGCGGGGTCGATCGTCAGCACGCACACGTTGCGACCCCGGCGGGCGGCCCGCAAGGCCAAGGCCGCGGCCGTGGTGGTCTTGCCGACACCGCCGGAACCGCAGCACACGATGACGCCCACCCCCGGGTCGTCGAGCAGGGCGTCGATGGACAGGTGCGGCGCGCTCATCCCGGCAGGCCCTGGTCGGTCAATGCGTCGGCCAGCGAGTACAGCGCAGCCAGATCGACGCCCCCGGACAGCAGCGGCAGCTCCAGCAGGGGCAAGCCGCAGGCCGCAAGTCGCTCGCGCTCGCTGTCCTGCAGTGCCACCCGTGCCGCGTGGTCGGCGGCCTCGTCGATCATCGCGGCCAGGACCGGCTCGGTCGGATCGATTCCGGCGGCCCGCAGTCCCGAACGCAATTCATCGGCCGGCAAGGAACTGGTGGCGGCCATGGCCAACTCCTGCGCGGAGAGTTCGGAGTGACGCGACTGATTGATGATGACCGCGCCCAACGGCAATCCCGCTGCCTGCAGGTCCGCGATGCCGTCGAGGGTCTCCTGGACAGGCATCTCCTCGAGCAGGGTCACCAGATGGACTGCGGTGCGCGCGGATCTGATCACGCCCATCACCGAATCCGCGTGCGAACGTATGGGTCCAACTTTCGCCAACCCCGCGATCTCCGTGTTCACGTTCAGGAACCGGGTGATCCGGCCTGTTGGCGGGGCATCCATGACGACGGCGTCGTAGGCGGGCCGGTTGATCTTCTCGCCGCGTTTGACAGCCTCGGACGCCTTGCCCGTCAGCAGCACATCGCGCACACCGGGGGCGATGGTTGTGGCGAAATCGATGGCTCCGAGCTTGCGCAATGCGTAGCCGCCGCGTTTGATCCCGTAGAACATCTCCAAGTACTCCAGCAGCGCATCCTCGGGATCGACCGGCAATGCGTAGACAACACCGCCGTCCTCGGCGACGGCCACCTTGCTCTCCTGGTACGGCAGCGGTGGGGTGTCGAAGAGCTGCGCGATGCCTTGGCGTCCCTCGACCTCCAGCAGCAGCACTTTCTTGCCGCCCTTGGCCAGGGCAAGTGCCAACGCCGCGGCCACGGTCGTCTTACCGGTTCCGCCTTTGCCGGACACGACATGCAGGCGTACGCGCGACCAGTTGGGCGCCCGTTTACTCACGTTCACAGACTAGAGCCAGGCGCCGCTGGCCACCTGTTCATGCGGTGGCCTAGGGTCGGTGCATGACTACCTGGGAGTACCTGACCGCCCCGCTCTTGATCCACAACACCAAGGCGATCTTGGACAACTTCGGCGCTGACGGGTGGGAACTCGTCCAGGTCGTACCGGGCCCGGCCGCTGAGAATCTTGTCGCCTACTTCAAGCGGCCCAAGGCGTGAGCGTCGAAGCGCGGCTCGCCGACTTGGGCCTGACGCTGCCCGAGGTGCCCGCGCCGGTGGCCGCGTACGTGCCGGCGGTGCGTTCAGGGGCCTACGTCTACACGTCGGGGCAACTGCCTTTCTCTCACGGGGCACTGCTGCAAACAGGTCTCGTCGGCGCTGAGGTGAGCGTTGAGGACGCGGTGGTTTGTGCGCGTCAGTGCGCGCTGAATGCGCTGGCAGCCGTGGCTTCGCAGGCCGCCGGACTGGAGAACGTGCGCATCGTCAAGGTGGTCGGCTTCGTGGCCAGCGCCGCGGGATTCACCGCCCAGCCGCAGGTCATCAACGGCGCCTCGGAACTCATCGGGGAGATCCTCGGCGATCGCGGCGTTCACGCCCGGTCGGCAGTCGGCGTGGCGGCTCTGCCGCTAGGAGCCCCGGTCGAGGTCGAGGTAGTCGCCGAGGTTCTCTGATGCGCCTGCCGGAGGAGTTGAAGGCGCGCGCCAGGGCCGTCGTATATGGCGGTGAGTGGACGCCGCCAGCGACGCGTCCGGCGTCGACTCTGGTGCTGCTGCGCGACGGATCCGACGGCCTCGAAGTGGCGTTGCTGCAGAAGGCGGCGAACCTGGGCTTCGCCAAGGGGATGTACGTCTTCCCGGGGGGCGCCCTCGACGATGCCGATGCCCAGTGGGGAGACCCGTGGGCCGTGGCGGCCATCCGCGAGACGTTCGAGGAGTGCGGGGTGCTCTTGAGCCGGCCTGCGCCGACCGGGGACCTGCAGCATCTGCGCGATGCGGACTTCGGTCGGACATTGCGGGAGCGCAACCTTGAGCCTGACCTCGCCGCTCTGCGACCCTTCGCCCACTGGGTGACCCCAGAGGTCGAATCGCGGCGTTTCGACACCCGCTTCTTCGCCGCCGCGCTTCCGGCCGGGCAGGATCTGGCGGGACTCAGCGCGGAGCACCAGGCCGTGGGGTGGTTCAGGCCGGAGGCGACCGGCGAACTGCCGATGCTGCCGCCGACGGCTGCGGCGCTGGCCGAGCTCGCGCCGTTCGACACAGTGGCCGCTGCATTGGCAGTCGACAGGGCGCCGGTGCCCATAATGCCCCGCCCGGTGGCTGCCGGTGATGGCGAGGTCGACTGGATCCTGGTCAATGAACGAACCGGTGAGCGGCTGTTGTGACCGGCTTCGTGGCAATGCCAGCAAGCATGGGCCCCTGGACTGGGGGCCGGTTCGACGGTGGCGCGTGTGTGTTGGCGGGTAATCCCGGGCCGATGACGTTGGACGGCACCAACACCTGGCTGCTTGAGGCGGGCGATGACGCGGTGGTCCTGGTGGATCCCGGACCGGACAGCCCTGAGCATCTGGAAGCGGTGCGTGACGAACTCGGGGACCGGCGCGTGGTCGAGATCCTGCTCACCCACGGACATGCCGATCACAGCGCCGGCGCGCGATTGTTCGCCGGTGCTTTCGGTGCGCGGGTCAGAGCGCTGGACCCGGCGCACAGACTCGGCGACGAAGGTCTGTCGCACGGCGACGTCGTCGAGCACGCCGACCTGCTCATCCGCATCGTTGGCACCCCCGGTCACACCCACGATTCGGTGAGCATGCACTTGCCGCGGCAGGCCGCGCTGCTGACCGGCGACACCATCCTGGGCAGGGGGACCACCGTGGTGGCTCACCCCGACGGCCGGCTGGCTGAGTACCTGCAGTCGTTGCACACGTTGCAGGAGTTGGTGCAGGCCGCCGGCGTGAC
>JALOLM010000004.1 GCA_025455985.1 Candidatus Nanopelagicales bacterium
TGATCGCGACGATGGCGAGTCCGTACGTCACCGGCAACGTCATCACCCTGAACGCGGCATGGTCCGGAGGGACGGTTCGCGCCGGCACCCCGGTCGGGCAGACCGTCTCAGCAGGCACCTACCTCTACTTCGGGAACATTGGGGGGACGCCGCCGCTGGACTGGGTGCGGCACGAGGTCACTATCGACGGGTCCAGCCCTGCAGGGGCGTGGAACAACCCGACGAAGATCCCACTCGGCGGGTACGAAGTCCGCTTCATCGGGCTGAACCTGTCCAACCCGACCGGCCAGTTCTGGGTTGCGGAAGCCGAACTGCTCGAGGTTGGCCCACCGACCTCAGTGCTGGTTTCGTGGGACCCGAAGGCGAGCATCCGCCCGTCCGGGGTGGAGCACGCCGCCATCTCGGTGCAGGCGCAACCGGCCACGGTCACCGCGTCGTCCACGGTCGCAGCCGGGGCCGCGAGCGCCACGATCGCCGGTCTGAACGCCACCGTGTCCACGTCCGCCGCGGCGACCGCACCCGCCGCCGCTGCGACCTCGACCGTCACCGCGGCCAACCCGACCGTGTCGGTGCGGGGAACCGCCACCGCAGCCACGGCCACGGTGGTCGGGCAGGCGGCGCAGGACAGGGTCACGGTGACCGCTGGTGCCGGCTCTGCCGGGCTGGTGGCGCACGCGCCCACTGGCCGACCAACGGTGGTCGCCGCCGCCCAGAGCGCCACGATTCTCCTGTCCGCGCAGAACCCTGGGGGGGTGCGGACCGGGGAACCCGACCCGACCACGGCGACCGCGGCTATCACCGCCCAACCCGCCACCGGCACGGTCCGCTCGAGCGCCGGCCAGCCGACCGCCACCGTCGCCGGCCAGCCGGCGCAAGGGCAGGTCCGAGCGTCAGCCGGCGCAGCGACCTGGCAGGTGCAGGCGCAGCCGGCCACCGTCTCCACCGCAGGGCAGACCTTCGCCCAAGCCGGCACCGCCACGATCACCACCACCGGGCACACCGCCACGGTCACCGCATCCGGGGCTGCCACCGCAACCGCCGCCACCGTCACCGTCACCGCGCACGCCCCATCACGGGCTGTGACGCCCCGTGCCGGGGCAGGAACCGCCGCTGTCGCCTCGAACGCCGGGACCGGGCAGGTTCGGGCCACCGCAGGCGTAGCGGCCGTCACAGCCGCCGCAAACGCCGCCACCGTCACCGTGTCGGGGAACACCACCGCAACCGCGGGCACCGCCCCCATCACCGCCACCGCCCACAACCCCACCGCGTCCACGTCCACGAACGCCATCGCGAACGCCGGGACCGCCAGCCTGGGCGTCACCGCGAACCCCCCGAAACCCTCCCTGCGGCCCGTCGCCGGGGTCGCCCTCGCCACCCTCGCCGCGCAGCAAGCCCACGGCACACTCCGCACCACCCCCGGACTTGCCGCCATCACCACCACCGGGCAAACCCCCCGCCCCGCCGTCGGAACCCGACCCGACGCCGCAGCGCTCACCCTCACCGCCCGAGACGTCCGAGCGCAGATCGCGCTCGCCGCGCAGCACGCCGCCCTGCAGGTCCAAGCGTGGGCACCGAGCATCGTCTCCGAACGGCTCACCCTGCAGGTCACCGTCCCCCAAACCATCTACCGGCTACTCGTCGACGACTTCGTGCCCGGCCCAGCCTCGGTCGAGAGGCGGGTCCTGGCGGCTACGGTTATCCCCACCAGCCTGCGTCGACTGGTCAACGCCACCGGAGAGGCAGTCATGTACGAGGACATCGAACTGGTTGAGGGTGACGTCCTCACACTCGAATTCAACCTGCGCTACAAGGACCTCGACGGCGTCGAGCAGATCTTCGACCTCACCGGGTACAGCGCGCTGACGTTGCGCTGCAAGAACTCCCCCAACGACCCCGACGGGTCCGCGTTCTTCACCGGGGCCGGCAGCATCGTCGGAGCCGCAACGAACGGGCGGCTGGAAACGGTGCTGACCGGTGTCGCCACCGCCACCCCCGGACGATTCCACTACACGCTGAAGGGCACCAAGGCCGGCCAGCCGCGGACCCTCGCGCACGGAGAATGGATCATCGCCAATGCCTGAGCCAACCGAGAAGGCACCCGAGATGGCCGAGATCGGCCTGTCCGGTCTGCAGCGCCAAGGCGGCTACGTCTACGAAGAGTTCCTGCCGCAACTCAAGGGCGAGAAGGCGATGAAGGTCTACCGCGAGATGCGGGACAACGACCCGATCGTCGGCGGTGTCATGTTCGCCATTGACATGCTGCTGCGCGGGGTGACGTGGCGGGTCGAGCCGGCGTCCGACAAGCCCGAGGACGAAGAGATCGCAGAGTTCGTCAACGGCTGCCTGTCCGACATGAGCATGACGTGGGCGGACACGATCAGCGAGATCGTCACGTTCCTCCCGTTCGGATGGTCGTACCACGAGATCGTCTACAAGCGCCGGCAGGGACCGAAGAAGGACGGCGGGGAGTCCAGCCGCTTCGACGACGGCAAGATCGGGTGGCGCAAGTTCGCACCGCGAGCGCAGGAATCGTGGGACAACTGGGAATTCGACGACGAAACCGGTGACCTGCTCGGCATGTGGCAGCGGGCCTGGCCGACGTACCAGCGGATCTTCATCCCGATTGAGAAGGCGCTGCTGTTCCGCACCGTCTCGAACAAGGGGAACCCCGAGGGGCGCAGCATGCTCCGCAACTCCTACCGCCCCTGGTACTTCAAGAAGCGGATCGAAGAGATCGAAGGGGTCGGGGTGGAGCGCGACCTCGCCGGCCTCCCGATGGCGTACGTCGACCCGAAGATCCTGAAGTCGTCGGCGACCCCCGAAGAGAAGGCGCTGCTCGAGCACATCAAGCGGCTTGCGATCAACGTGCGCCGGGACCGGCAGGAAGCGGTCGTGTTCCCCCTGGTCTACGACGATCAGGGCAACCAACTCTACAAGTTCGAACTGCTGAGCACCGGGGGCACCAGGCAGTTCCCCACGGACACGATCATCAACCGGTACAACCAGCAGATCGCGATGACCACCCTCGCCGACTTCATCCTGCTCGGCCACGAGAAGGTCGGGTCGTTTGCGCTGTCCAGCGACAAGACGAACCTGTTCGGCACCGCGCTCGGAACCTTCCTCGACAGCATCTGCGAGGTGTTCAACCGGTACGCCATCCCCCGCCTCATCAAGATGAACGGCTGGTCCGACGAGCAGTTGCCGACCCTGGTTCACGGCGACATTGAGAAGCCCGACCTGGCGGCGCTCGGGCAGTACATCACCGCCCTCGCCGGGGCCGGCGCACCACTGTTCCCCGACGAGAAACTCGACCAGTACCTGCGGGAGGCCGGGTCGCTCCCGATCAACGATGAGGTGGGGGAGCAGCAGTCCGACGACCAGGACGGCCCCCCCACCCCGACGATCCCCGGTGACCAGGAAGGCGAGAAGGGGTCAACGGGTCTGACCCCGGAGGACTTCTACGGTGCCTGAGACTCTGCCGGGGCTGGCCGCGCTCGCCGCGAGCATTGAGAAGCGCGTCCAGACCGGGGTGAACCAAGCGTTCGGGTTGATCGCTGAGCAGGTCAACCCGCTGATCGACGCGGCCACGTCCCGGTCCGATCTTGCCAAGCGGATCACAACGGACTGGCCGGTCACCTACCGGGAGGCAACCTCACTGGTCGACGGGCTGGAGCAGGCGATTCGGCTGCCCACCCGGTACTACCTGCGGACCACCCCGGTGCGGCCCACCCTCGACATGGTCCGCTACCAGCAGGGGCGGTGGGCGAGGGACCACTCGATGGCTCTGGTGAACCAGATCAGCGGGCAGACGCAGGCGACGATGGCAAGGTCGCTGCAACGGTCCCTGAATGAGTACGCACCCCTCGACGTGATCACGATGCGGCTGCGCCGATACATCGGGCTGGACGACAGGTACGCCCAAGCGGTCGACCGGCACCGGCAAACCCTCCTCAACCAGGGGGTGCCACCGGCCCGCGCCTACCAGTCCGCCCGCGCCTACGCCGCCCGACTGCGGACCGCCCGAGCACGCACCATCGCCCGCACCGAAACGACCCGCGCCCTCTGGGAGGGGCAGCGCATGTTCTGGGAGCAGGCGATGACCGACGGGCTGGTCGACCCGACGAACATGCGGAAGCGGTGGCGCACCGCCCGCGACGAACGGACCTGCCCCATCTGCAAACGACTCCACAACGTCACCCTCGAGTGGGATGACAAGTTCCGGCTCGCGGACGGGTCGTTCCTGATGGGACCACCCGCCCACCCGAACTGCAGGTGCGAGGTCACCGTCCTGTGGAAGCAGTGGGTCGTGTCGAAGGGCACCCGAACCGAACGGCTGGAAAGGGCGCTGGCATGAGCACCGTCACCAAGCACCTCGAGGGTGAGCACAACCAACTCGACCACGCCCCCGACCGGGCGGCGGCGATGCGGGACTGGCTCAGCAACGTGGTCGGCCCGTTCTTCTTCAACCAGTCGAAGGGCAAGCACGCCGCCAAGCCGCCCGCCCTGAACTGGTGGTCGGTGTTTGACGACCAGATGGAAGCGGCGAAAGAGGACCGCACGAAACTGCGGGGACCGATCAAGATCGGCGACAAGGGTGCGTACTTCGTGCCGATGAGCACCGACGACGGCGCAGGCGACGGGTACTTCTACACGTCCAGCGGGCAACGGCTGTGGGGTCGCTACGGCGCGGCCGGCGTCATGATCCGATCCCGCAACGCCGACGGGGTGCCGGTGTACCTTCTGGCGAAGCGGTCCGCCTCCATCTCGGGGGGAGGCGGAACGTGGGCGGTCCCCGGAGGCGCGATCGACCGGGACGAAACCCCTGGGGACGGCGCGAAGCGTGAGTTGGCCGAAGAGGTCGGCGACGTCCCCGGCCACCTCAACTACAAGGTCGTCGCTGAGGACCGCAACGAACTCGAGGACGGCTGGGCGTACACCACGGTCCTCGCTGAGGTTGACAAGCCGTTCAATGTGGAGGCGAAGGACTGGGAGACGGTCAAGGGTGGGTGGGGCTGGTTCACCGAGGGCCAGATCAAGCAGATGACGCTGCACCCCGCGATGCGGGACCGGATGAACGTGCTGTGGGCTTTGTGGAAGCAGCACAAGGGCGGCGCGCACGCAGCCGTCGACAAGCACCTGCCCGGCCTGCACAACCAGAAGTCCCACGGCGGGTCCGGCACCGCACCGTGGATCCTCGACGGCGGCGGGTTCCTGAACGAGAACGAGTGGGCGATGCACAAGTGGGCGTACGCCTACAACATCGACAACTACAAAAACGACTACGACCAGTGGCACCTGGGCGCGTTCGGGAAGGCGTACCTGCCGTGGGACGCACCGGACGACAAGATCACTCAGCCGAAGGGGGCACCTGACCCGGACCCGCCCGACCCGGTGACCGTCGCGGACAACGTCGACGACTGGGTCGACCAGTTGATGGCCGGCGCAGCGGAGACGAAGGTGCCGGCCAAGCCTGCGGCGGAAGAGTCCGGGGTTCCGGGGTTGACGATCCTCGACAAGCGCAAGGACCCGAAGGGTTCCCCGCTGACGTACACCCCGCACCGCCTCGCGAACATCTACCCGCTGGTCGGGATTCCCGAGCAGGCGAAGGTGCAGTTGGAGATCCGCGACGCCAAGCCGGGCCTGCCGTACGGGTCGACAATGCGGACCGGCAAGGACACGTTCACCGTCCGGATCAACCTCAAACCGCTGTCGGAGGCCAGCCCCGGCTCGAGCAACTACCCCGAAGCCGCGCTGTACGTCATCAACAACACCCTGGTCCACGAGATGCGCCACGTCGGTCAGCACTACGCCTACCCCGACATGGACAAGCAGTACTCAGCGGAGATGGCCGACAAGGGGTACAGCGGGAACTTCTTCGAGAAGGAAGCGTGGTTGTACGGGCACTACGCTGACCAGACGAGCACGAAGTCGTGGGAGTCGGAGTACGAAGGCAAGCCGATCACGCTGCCGCTGGCACCCGACGGGTTCAGCCCGTACGACGTGTGGGCGTTTCACCCGCCCGGCTGGCAGCCACCGGAGGGACAGAACTGATGGCGTACATTCCCGCGCTGCCGCGCAACCGCCCGCCCGTGCCAGGGTTCGACTACTTCAGCCACAACCAGCGGAAGGATGGGCGGATCGACGTCGCCAAGTCGCTGCAGACGCGCCGGTTCGTCCGCTCCTACCAGCAGGCTCGAGCGACCCGGCTGCTCAAGCACCTGCCGGGGTTGCACAACCAGAAGTCGCACGGCAACCAGTTCGCCAAGACGCCGTGGCTGTTCGACGCGATCGTTCCGAACATGGGGCCGGCGTTCCCCGACCCCCACAAGTGGACGGCGCACGTCACCTCCTACGCTCGCGACCCGAAGTACCGCAACGACTTCAACGCCTGGTACGAAGCGAAGGCCGGCAAGCCGTACGTTCCGTGGTCCCCGCTGGACGAGTCGCTGCCGCCGCCGATCCCCGGCAAGAAGCCGAAGGGGTCGACCGCACCGGACGCCCCGGACCCGGTGCCGGTCGCCCCGGAGGTGAAACCGGATCTGCTCGACGCCGCCGACTTCAAAGCCGCGCTCGCGCAAGGCCCCGTGTTCGGGTCGGTGCAGATGTGGTCCGACACCGGCCATCACGCGCTCACCGGCACGTTCACCTACGACTTCGAGAACAACCGGGTGGAGGTTGACGGTGCCGTGCTGACGGCGGCGGGCGCAGGACCGGACCCGTCGGTGTCGTCGGCGACGCTGACCTTCGACGCCAAGGGTCGCCCTGCCCTGCTGCAAACCTTCAGCGAGGATGCGTTCGCGGGCGCGAAGAACTTCACGAAGCCGACGCTGACCGAGTGGACTGAGGACCCGTCGTGGGAGCAGACCCTCCCCGGCAAGCCCGAGGCGACCACGACGACCACCGGCCCCGAGGGGGTGCCGGACGTGGCCGGACTCGAGCCGGTCACGGTCGCCGGCTACAACGACACCGCGGCAGCGCTGCTGCAGGCCAACGCCAAGACCGCAGCGGAGTCGGACCTGTGGGTGTCGGTCCAGTTCAAGGGGATGCTCGGCCCACCCGTGACGGCGCGGGTGGTCGCAGCCGGCGACGGCAAGACGTGGTTCGCGGTCGAAGCGCCCGGTGGGGACGTCGCCGCTGACATCTACCTGACACACAACTCCGAGATCGAAGAGATCACGCTCGGCGGCAAGGACCCGGTGCCCGGCCTGGTGCTGTTCCAAGACTGGACGGACGCCACCAAGCACTCGAAGTTCATCAGCACCACCGACAAGATGACGTGGCCCGACAACGGGACCTTCGCCGTCAACCCCGCGTTCAAGCCGGCCCCGACGCAGGCCCCAACGGGAGGGGACGCGGCGATCCTGCACGAGGCGATCAACGGGCAGAAGCCGAATGGGCTCAGCATCAGCGCCAACGGCGGCGACACGTTCACGTTCAACACCGCCACCGCCACCTTCTCCGAACCGGAGGGACACGGCGTCTACAAGATCCAGGGCGCGCAGTACATGACCCCCAGCGGGCAGATGCAGGACGGCACCCTCACCATCCTCGCCAACCTCGACGACGGCGGCTGGCAGAACGCGAAGTGGCAGTCCACCGCCAACCCCGACGAGAAGATGCTGTTCGGGAACGGGTCGGCGACGCTGCAGTGGATCGACCCGCCCACCGACGGTCCGCTGCAGCCACCCGAGCCGGCCCTGGTCGGGCTCGTCGTCGACGGGAAGAACGTCTTCGCCGGCCAGCAGGTCGCCGTCACCCTCAAGGGCGGAATCACCCCGATCAAGGGGAAGGTGACCGGGTTCGGCAAGGACTACAACACCCCGTACTTCTGGCTCGAGTGGGACACCCCTGACGGTGTCACCACGAGCGGGAAGGTCCACCCCGAGGACGTCCAGTCGCTGCAGTTGGTCAACGACGAACCCGAGGCCCCAGCGGGCAACCTGACCAACCCGATCAAGACCGATATGCCCGAGGTCTGGACCTACGACAACGTCGACCCGGCGATCCAGGCGACGCTGGCGAGCGCAGCCGGCGACAACAACTGGGTGGTCCTCACCACAAACGACCCGGACAACTCCACCGAGGTGAAGTCGCAGGCGAAGGTTGAGTCCGTGTCCGCGATGGAAGTGACCGTCGAAGGCGACAACGGCATCTACTACGAAATCCCCCTCACGCAGATCGCGTTCGTCGCGGAGATCACCGGAGGCACCGCGCTGCAGGGGCACAACATCCCCACGTTCCCAGCGACCACCACGCCCGACGAGCCAGACGCTCCCGGTGGCAGGCCCACCTACGTCGACCACGACACAGGTGAGCCGTTCTACATTGAGGCCGGCTTCGAATCGCTGATGCATCTGGTGCCCGGCGAAGAGTACGACGTCGAGGACCACAACGGCGGCACCTTCACCGCCCGCTACATGGGGCCGATTCCGGCCTACAACGGCGCGAAGCCGCAGCACGTCTGGAACGTGCTCGACCCCGGATCGAAGTACGGCAACTCCGAAATGCCGTTCGGGGTCCGGTACGGGCAGCCACCGAACGCTGACCACCCGTGGAAAGCGACCCGACGGGCGACACCTTCGAAGGTGAAACTGACCCCCAGCAAGCACTCGTTCATGCACACCGGGTGGAAGGTCGGTGAGAAGCGGAACGTGATCAGCGCCTACGCCAACCGCGAGGTGACGCTGCAAACCACCGAGGGGCCGGTCACCGGCTACCTACAAGCCACCTTCGGGAAGTCCCCGATGATGGTCCGCGTCTACCCCAAGACCGGCATGTCGCAGATGGTCCACGTCAAGAACGTCCAGTCGATCGAAGTCCTCAACGACGACTTCTACCAGTCGAACGTGATGTACCAGGAAGGCAAACCGACGAACCCGAACTTCATCGGGTGGTCGGGGACCGCCGCCTCCGGGCTTGAAGCCACCCCTGACGCGTGGAAGCAGTACTTCAAGTCGGTCGACGAGATCGTGGTCGGGTCCACCGACACGACCCCGGCCCCGAGCGCACCCGCGCAGGCGGTCTACGTCGACCACGTCGCCGGGGATCCGTTCACCGCACCGGCAGGGTGGGAGTCGGTCAAGCACTTCAAGCCCGGCCACCTGTACCACGTCAGCGGGATGGACGCGGTCTACACCGGACCGCTGGGCGCTGGCGGTTCCCCGGTGCTGACGTTCAAGGCACCACCCGGTGGGCCGGCGTTGCCGAACGGAACGCACCTGATCTCGGTCGCTTCGACTGAGGTCTACGCGGTCGACAAGACCGGGCTGCCGGTGGAGAACTTCGACCAGCCCCCGAAGGCGCTGAAACTTTACAAGTACCACCAGAACCTTCCCGAGAAGATCGCGCTGCTCACCCCCTACGTCGGGTACAAGGTCGACGTTGTGCAGTGGGACGGCAGCGGGGCGGGCGGCTACGTCAACGCCATCCACGAGGGAACCCCCGTGACCGTCGAGTTCGTCGACGACGACGGGGTCAAGACGAAGGTCAAGATCAAGGACATCAAGACGATCGACCCGACCGGCCCGGAGTACTACCAGACCGCGGGGCTGATGATGGACGGGCAGCCGTCGAAACCGTCGCAGGTGGTGCAGGTCAACGGGTACGACATGGTGCCCGAGGACTACAAGCCGTACGTTGCTGAGCCGGCGAACGCTGAACCCGCGGGGCCGAAGTCCGACATCATCGGGGCGGCGAAGAACCAGGCGAAGGTGACGATCACGAGCAAGCCGCCGCAGCCGTCGAAGGCGACCGGTCACGTCGTCTCGTACGGCACCGACGGTTTCCAATTCCACGGCGACCACATGGCCGACCCGAACGCTTCGATCTTCGTGTCCTACGACGTGCTGGACGTGGTGGAAGAGCACGAGGCAGGGTCCGCCCCGGCCCCCGGATTCGAGCACCTCCAGCCCGGCCCGATCCCCGCGGCCCCCGCCAGCCCCAAGCCGGCCCAGAAGCCCTCTCAGCCGCCGCAGGTGGCGATGCCCGAGGGACTGGTCGGGACCGCGCCGATCGCCGCGGTGAGCAGCGCCACCTCAAGTGAGCCGATCACTGCGCCACCAGGGTTCGGATCTGACTCGATGCTCGCCCCGAACCCGAAGCCGACCAAGACCTTCGACGTCGATGAACCAGCCCCCCAACCCGACCCCGAACTGGACGACGACCACCCCCAGTCGGTGTGGACCGAGCAGGACTGGGCTGAGTACCTCGGGGACATGGCGACCGAGGGAACCGTGCAGACCATCACCTACCACGACCCCGACGACAACCTGCAGACCGTCACCGGAACGGTGTTCGGGATCGAAGGCGGCGAGGACGTCGCAATCGAAACGTCGACAGGGATGGAGACGATCCCGCTGATGGCGATCGTGTCGACCAGCGACGAGTACGGCACCACCGACACGTCCACGCCACCCGCTGGCAAGCCGTCTCCCACGCAAACCCCGTCGACCGCGCCAGCCGCACCGACAACGCCCACCGACCACGACCCCTACGTCGACCCCGCCGTCCCGATCGTGCTGCCCAGCGGAGCGGTCGACGTCTGGGACACGTCATGGTCGGCGCAGCCGTACAAGGCGAAGCAGTCCGGATCCAACCCCGGAGGGTTCTACACCGACGAAGCCGGCCGCAAGTGGTACATCAAGGTCGGCATGGTCAAGGAGTCCTACGGCGGGCAGGAGCCGTACAAGTACGACGACCGGTCGAAGAACGAAGCGATCGCTGCACGCGTCTACGCCGCCGCAGGGGTGCCCGTCCCGAACGTCGAGTTGATCGACGTCCGGAAGCGGAAGTCCGAACTGGGAAGCGGGGGAGCGGCCAGCCCTGCACACCTGGGAGTCAAGTCCGAGATCGTCGGGCAGGACGGGCAGAAGGTGAAGTCGCTCGGCGACGCCATGAACGACCCCGGCTTCAAGACGAAGTTGTACCGCGGGTTCGCCATTGACGCGTGGATTGCGAACTGGGATGTGGCCGGCACCGGCTGGGACAACATCTTGTCCGTCGATGGGGAGCCGCTGCGGGTCGACGTCGGCGGGTCCATGCTGTACCGGGCGCAGGGCGGGCTGAAGGGTGAGGACTTCACCTTCGACGTCAAAGAGATCGACACGATGCGCGGCAAGGGTGGGGTGTCGTCGGACACGACGAAACTGTTCTCGGACATGACCGACGAGCAGGTGCGGGAGTCGTTCGCCGACACCGTCGCGAAGATCACCGACGCCGACATTGATGCGATTGTTGACTCGTTCGCGCTGAGCGACGTGCAGGCCCCCACGGTCAAGGAGAAGTTGAAGAAGCGCCGCTTCGACATGGCCGAGAAGTTGGGGGTGAACCTGCCGGACCACCCGGAGATGAACTTCAAGTTCGCATACGAGAACAAGAAGATCGCCCACCTGGGCTTCCAGTCCCACGACGACTACCAGGACGCCGTGTCCTGGTTTGGGTCGTCTGGGGCGGTGGAGACAGCGAACACCGGCCAGTCCGCGGACGCCACCGGGTTCGCGAACATTGCTGGGGCGCTCGCGTTCGCGCAGCGAACCGACATTCACGACCCCGACGAGTTCAACCGGGTCGCTCGAGCGGCGCACTCGGTGAGGGCAGCCAACGGGTACGACTCGTCGGACATGCAGACGCTGAACGCGGCCCGAGGGTGGGACTGGTCGAAGTTCGCCGACGTCGTCGAAGAACTCAAGGGCGGGCCGTACTCGGAGAAGTGGAAGCCGGTCGACTGGGTCGCGCCGGACAAGTGGGAGGGGCCGTGGGCTGAGCAGCCACCGCAGTCGTACGACCCGTGGACCTACTCCGACTGGCGCACCGTCTACGACTCGTCGCCTGACTTCGCCGCGAAGTGGGACCAGTGGATGCAGAACGCCACCGAGTCCCACAAGGCCGGCATCACCGGGCAGGTGTCCGGGCTGCTCGACCCGGCCTCATTCGACCCGTCCCCTTCGAACCCGAAGCACCCGTCGCGGGACGACGTCGAGCGGAACAACTTCTTCAAGGCGCACCTGGCCCGAACCAAGACGGGGTTCTTCGCTGACGTTCCGCACACAACGGCGGGCGACATGGCGAAGGCAGCGTCCGCGGCGTGGGGGCACACCTTCGACGCGTCCACCCTCAAGCAGTGGGCGTCGTCGTGGGGAGGGGCGGTCACGCAGTCCGACGTGCTCGGGTTGCAGTGGGCCGCGCTCGAGCGGTACGGGTTCGACCTGGAGTCGGTGGAGAAGCAGCCGAACCCGCCCGGCACGGCGGGGCAATACTTCAAGATCTACAACCCGCACACCGGACAGTGGATCACGCTGCAGTTCTCCAACGGGCAGTACTCGTACCTCGCGGACTACAAGTCCAACCAGACCCTTCGGAACAAGTACCTGGCGGCGCTCGCCGGCTGGAACTACGGGGCGCAGAAGCAGTGGGCCAAGGCGGGGGTTGAGTCGGTGGCGGTGCTGCGCGGCACCCGGCTGAGCAAAGCGTGGTGCCAGCAGAACGGGGTGCCGGTCTACTCCGGGTCGGACACGCAGGGCCTGACGGACGTGAAGTGGGCGAAGGTCACAGACACCGTTTCGCAGCGGGGCGTGGCGTCCTTCACCGTCCACCCGAGCATGGCAGCCAAGGGTGGGGTGACCGGGGGCGGCGACATTGTGGTCGTGTGGCGGGGCGTGTTCGACCGGGACGGGGTCCTGGGCGCGCACGGCAGCGCATACCCGAGCATGGGCGAAGGCGGCGGCGAAGGGGAGATCATGATGCCGGCAGGTCTGGGATACGAGGTGGTCGCCTTCGACCCCTCGGTCCCGCAAAGTCAGATCAAGGAGTACCTGGGAGAGGGAGTGACCTGGAATGGCTAACCCGGCGTGGAAGGCGGACGCATCAGGTGAGGGCGACACGTCGCTGCTGTCGTTGGTCCACCCGAACCCGGCAGGGGTGATGAAGTCGTGGGACACCGAGCGCTACAACCCCGACCCGTTCGGGCAGGGGCTGCCAGGGCTGGATGCGCCCCCTTCATTCCCGACCGCTGAGAACACCGAGGTGGACGACGTCGCGCTGGAGAAGGCCGTCGAGCGGCAAGCCCGGATCGACTCGGTGATCGCGAAGTACGACACGTCCAGCCTTGCGTCGAAGCCGGGCGACGACGACAACTGGATTGAGCGGGCGGGCGGTGACCTGCCTTCGTTCGTGCGGGCGATCGCGCACGCGCTGATCCGACAGGGCCGTCCGAAGTCGCAGGCGATCGCCATCGCGATCGGTACCATCAAGCGATGGGCGGCGGGAGGCGGCGACGTCACCGCTGCCACCCGAGCCAAGGCCGCGAAGGCGGTCGCTGAATGGGAAGCGCTCAAGGCCAAGGCGTGAGGGAGACAACGGTGGAAGCCACGAAGGTGCAGGCAACGATCACCAAGACCGACGACGACCAGCGGCTGGTGTTCGGGTGGGGGAACGTCGCCGTCCTCGACGGTGCCACGGTGATCGACAAGCAGGACGACTGGTGGGAGTCCCTCGACGAGTTGGAGGACACCGCCTACGACTACGTCCTGCACTCCCGAGACGGCGGCGACACGCACCTTCGGAAGGGCGTGGCGACGATGGTGGAGTCGTTCGTGGCGACCCCGCAAAAACTCGAGGCGATCGGGCTGGCCCCCGACGCGCTGCCGCACGGCTGGTGGGTAGGCTTCAAGGTCCACGACGACGGGGTGTGGGACGGGGTGAAGAAGGGCCGCTACACCGGGTTCAGCATCGGAGGGGTCGGGAAGCGGGAACCCGGCCACAACCCCGTCGGGAAGGTCACCAAGCGGTTCACCCCGGTCGCGAAAGGCGACAGGACGGACCCGCTGGTCGCCGCGCTGCACGCAGCCGCGGTGGTCAAGCACCTGCCCGGTGGGCACAACCAGAAGAGCCACGGCGGCACCCTGGACCCGTTGGGGAGCGCGTTCGATAAGGCGTTCGCGGCGGCGCTGCAGGACGGCCACGGCATGTCGTTCACCGTGTCCGGCACAAAGGTGCAGACCATGCCGCCGAGCAAGGACTCGTTCAAGCAGACCTCCGGTGGGGTCCGCTACTCCCTGACCGACACGAGCAACAAGCCGGTCGTGGTCGAGTTCGACACCAAGGGCCGGTTCCGGGCGGCGACGGTGAACGGCAAGACACAGCACGCCTCGCAAGGCGCGACACTGAACGGGAAGGGGCAGCCCGGCAAAGAGGTCCGAGGTCGCGGCGGGGTGCCGGACCAGTCCGAACTCTCGGCGATGAGCGGCAAGACCCCCGCCAAGAAGAAGCCGTCAAAGGTCGACGCGGAGCGGGCCAAGGACAAGGCGGTGCGCGCTGACGCCGACGCCGGTACGTCACTGCAGCGGTACGGGTCCTTGTACCGCGACGAAGCCGGCAACGAGGTATGGCGGATCACCGGACCCGACGGGAAGGTGCACGACGAAGGGATCGCCGGGGACTCCGACGCAGCCTTCATCGCGGCCAGCGCCGCACAAGGCGGCAAGTGGGACTCCTACAAGCCTCGCACCGACACCCGCCGCGGGCAGGCCCGGCAGGCGGCTACCGCTGCCGGCGCGAAGGCCAGCGCGAAGGCACCCCTGTCCGCGAAGCAGCAGGAACTCGTCGACGGGCTGAAGGCCAAGCAGAGCGCAGGTGAGCCGAGCCGACAGTCGGGCTACTCCAAGGTCACGCAGGCGATGGCCGATCAGGTGCTCCGCAACAAGGCCCGCGACACCTTCGACTCCATGATGAGCAACGACGACTGGCAGGGGTACGGGTACCTGGGGGAGCGGCAGAACGCGCTCGACGGGTCCGACCCGGAATCCCCGGCCCAGACCGAGCGAGTCGCTGAGGTGGACGCCGCCTTGCTCCGGTACGCCAGGGCGAACGGGGTCAGCGACGAAGCGCTTTTCACCTGGGCGAACTCCAAGAACGGCCGGCTGTTCGCCGATACCGCGTTCGGGTCCAGTGAGCCGATCGACGACGTCATGGACAAGGCGAAGAAGTGGGGTGGACTCCCGAAGGGCACGGTCACACGAGCCGGGGAAGCAGCGGCCCGAGGCGACAAGAAGGGCATGAAGGCTGCAGCCCCAGCGATCAAGTCCAAGGGGAAGCCGGACGGGTCCGGAACCGCTGAGGACCCGGTCGCGGTCGGCAAAGACCTCGACAAGGCGGTGCGACTGCTCGCCGAAGGCAAGCACGTCCGCCTCGAGCAGCCCGACGAGGTCGCGTCGCTGCTCGACAAGTTGGCGTCGCTGGCGAACGAAGCCAAGGCGAAGGGGGAGTCCGCCCCCGACATTGACCTGTGCAAGATCAGCGTGCCCGGCACGAACCTGTTCTGCCACGACTCCAAGGGCATCCCGCGGGCGAAGATGCCGCAGTTCAAGGGGAAGGCCGCAGCCGGCTCCCGAGCCGGGGCGAAGGTCAACGACGACCCCGACATGGAAGCCGACATTGAGGAAGAGTTCACGGCCGCGCTGAAGGTGATGGGGATCAAGGTGACCCCCAAGACGGTGAAGGCCAGCCACCTCCGCGCATCCCAGTCCGAACTGGTCGGCCCGAAGGTCGCCGGAATGACGAAGGCGATGGAGGCGGGGAAGATCCCCGACGCCCCCATCTTCGTGACCCGCGACGGGTACATCGTCGATGGGCACCACCGCTGGGCGGCGAAAGTCGGGGTCGACCTGCAGGACGGCAAACTGGGGGACGTCGAGATGCCGGTCAACATGATCGACCTCGACATCGGTGCCGCCCTCGACTTCGCAAACGCGTTCGCGATGGCGATGGGTCTGATCCCGAAGGGGACCGGGGCCGCAGCCGAAGGTGTGAAGAAGGGGCGACGGCTCGACCGGATCGCGAAGGCACTCGGCGCGTCCCGGCAGGGCATGCCCACCCCGAACGACCCGCTCGCGGTAGCGTTGGGGGCAGCAGCACGAACCCCATGCCGTGGGTGCGGAGACTGACGACACTCGATCACGACACACCTGCGATGCCGAGACACGGTGTCGCTGGGTGTTACGCTCCGCATCAACGAAGCGCGGGAGGACTCAGTGGCTAACCGGCTGAGCAAGGTCAGGACCGACGAAGTGTCGTTGGTCCCACGCCCTGCCAATCAGCATTCCCACATCCGCCTCGCGAAGAACGATCCCACTCCCGATGACGTCCATGTACCCGTCCCCCTCGGGGGCGGCAAGAAGAAGCGGAAGGTCGCTGGGGCGAAAGGAGAACCAATGCCTCACGAGATCGACAAGTCTGCTCTTAGCCCCGAGGTGGCTGAGTACGTCACCAAGTTGGAGGACACAGTCCTCGAGCAGCAGGACCGCCTTGAGAAGGGTGGCCTCGAAGGTGACGAGCCGGACACGGGCGTCGAGGCGTTGCTGAAGTCCGCGGACCCTGCTCTGGTCGAGTACGTCCAGAGCATCGAGAAGTCCGCCGCGGACGCTCAGGCGATCGCCAAGGCAGAGCGTGAAGCACGCGAGGACCGCGAGGCCCTCGCCAAGGCCGAGTCCCTCGGTCACCTGGGAGAGGCCCGCGGCGTTGCCGACCTGCTGAAGTCCGCGCAGGCGCACATGCCAGAGGCTGACTTCCGGGCGCTCGACGAACTGCTCACCAAGGCCAACGGCCAGATCGAGTCCGGTGCGCTGTTCGCCGAACTCGGCAAGGGTGGCCGCGAGGCCAACCTGGGCGGGTCCGAGCGGATCGAGAAGGCCGCGCAGGCGGTCCTCGAGAAGGACCCGTCACTTACCAAGGAGCAGGCGGTGGACAAGGCGATGCAGGCCGACCCGTCGCTCTACGCTGACTACGAGAAGGAGCGCGGCTGATGGCAACCGAGAACACGCCAGTCTGCCTGTCCTTCCCGGCAGCAGGTGACCTGAGTGCAGACCAGTACAAGGCGGTCGAACTCGGGTCAGCCGGCACAGTGTCCGTGGCGAACGCCGCGGGCGAGCCTGTGATCGGCATCCTGCAGGACAAGCCGGGGGCCGCTGGTCGAGTCGCGCAGGTCGCGGTCGGCGGCGTGAGCAAGGTGCTTGCCGGTACCGGTGGTATCGACGAGGGCCAGTACGTCAAGACCGCAGCCGACGGACGGATTGTGGTAGCCGCTGCCGGCACCACGAACACGTCCGACGCAGGTGCGGCATCGGATCCCCTGGTCGGATCGCACGTTCTCGGCATCTGTGTCGAGGCGGCGGTGGCCGGGGCGATCGGCTCCATCCTCATCACCCACGCGGGCGCTGTCCCGACGACGGCAGCCTAGGAGGTCTGAGCGATGCCGAACCCAGCAGTTCAAGACGTTCACGTCAATCGGCCCCTGACGAACATGTCGGTGGCGTACTTCCAGTCCGCCGACAGTTTCGTCGCGGACAAGGTGTTCCCCCCGATCCCGGTCGCCAAGCAGTCAGACCGGTACTTCACCTACGACAAGGGAGACTTCTTCCGGTCGGAGATGAAGTTGCGGGCACCGGGCACTCCCTCCGCAGGTGGCGGGTACCGACTCGACTCCACGCCGACGTACTTCTGCTCCAAGAAGTCCGTCCACAAGGACATCGACGACGACACCCGCGCCAACAGCGATGAGCCGCTGAACCAGGACCGCGACGCCACCATCTGGGTGACGCAGCAGGGCCTGATCAAGCGGGACATCGACTGGGCAGCGGCCTACTTCGGGACCGGCAAGTGGGGCACCGACCTCGCTGGCGTCACCGGCACCCCGACCGCAGGCCAGTTCAAGCGGTGGGATGAGGCCACGTCAGACCCGATCAGCGACATCGCTGACGAGTCGGTGAACATCGAGTCCAAGACCGGCTACCTGCCGAACACGCTGGTGCTGTCCCCTCGGGTCTACAACGCCCTGCGGAACAACCCGGCGATCCTCGACCGCATCAAGTACACGCAGAAGGGTCAGATCACTCGCGAGATGCTCGCGAGCCTGTTCGACCTCGAGCGGGTGCTGGTTGCGCGAGGCGTGCAGAACACCGGCCCAGAAGAGGGAACGGACGCCATCGACTACATCATCAACACGAAGGGCGCGCTGCTGGTCTACTCAGCGCCCAGCCCCTCGCTGCAGATGCCGTCGGGTGGCTACACCTTCACCTGGACCGGTCTCCTCGGAGCCGGCGCTCACGGTGGCCGCATCAAGAAGTTCCGCATGGAGGAACTGTCGTCCGACCGGATCGAGATCGACATGGCGTACGACCAGAAACTGGTCGCCGCCGACGTCGGGTCGTTCTTCGGCGACGCGATCTCCTGACCGGACCAGCAAGCAGCATCGAGCGAAGTGGAGAGGCGTCGTGCCTAACCTGACGTACCTCGCAGCCGTGAAGTTGCGGCATGAAGGTGAGGACTACCAGCCGGGTGACGACGTCTCCCACTTCGCTCTGCTGATCCCCCGAGTCCACGCGCTGATCGAGGCCGGGCGGATCAACCTGCTGGACGGCGAAGGCACCGAGGTGCCGACCCGTCCCAATCTCCGGATGAACCCCGTCCTGTGGGGGCTGTTGCAGGACGACATCGCGGAGGCTCAGGCTTCACCTGAGTCGGACGCCGGCAACCACGAGGGCGGCGAGCCGGCACCCCTTCCCGACGGTGACGGTGAGCCTGCTGAAGGGTCGGATGCCCCCGAGGGCGACGCGGACACCGGGGAAGCCGGCGACGACGCCGCTGACGCTGGTGAGGGCGACGCTGAGGCTGAGGCGTTCGACCCTGCAGACCACACCGTCGCTGAGGTGCTGGAGCACCTCGAAGCCAACCCCGACGACTTCGAAGCGGTCTACGCCGCGGAGAGCGCCGGCAAGCAGCGCAGCACGCTGCTCGCCCAGTTGGACACGCTGGCCTCGGCCACCGACGACGAGTAGGAGGCCCGCCAGTGGCGTGGACCTACACAGACCCGTCGGCTTCACCGAAGGATGAGGTCCGGTTCCTCATGGGGGACACCGACCAGGACCTCCCCCACATGAGCGACGAAGAGATCGCCTACTTGCTCGGCAAGTACGACGTCGAGACGGCAGCCGCGCAGGCGTGCGAGCAGTTGGCCGCGAAGTACGCGGGGCGGATCGACCGGACCGTCGGGTCGCTGACGATCAACTACTCGCAGATGACTCAGCAGTTCGCGGACACCGCGGCCCGGCTCCGCAAGCAATCCCGGTCCCCGGAGGCTGTCGCAGCCGGTGGGGCCGGCCCCCTAGTGTTCGGCATCGCGCACGCCGAGAAGGACAGCAAGGACGCCGACGACTCGCTGGTGCCCGACACCTTCGACGAAGGCTTCATGGACCACCCCGGCACCTTCACCGACTCGCGGCTGGGCTGACCGATGGCGCTCGCCCGCGAGTTCCTCGAGTTGATGCCGCTGACCATTCAGGTCCGCAAGCGCACCGCCGTCAACAAGTACAACGAACCGACGCTCGGGTCGCCCGTGGAGTACCGGGCCAGGCTTGAGCCGATCAACCGCAGGCTGCGATCCCTCGAGGGTGAAGAGCGGATCGTGTCGGCGCGGCTCATCGTCGACGCTCAAGGGGAACTTCGCGACACCGACGTGGTCACGCTGCCGGACGGGACGACCCCCACGGTTGTGGCGGTCACCACCGAGTACGACGAGTTCGGTGTCCACCACCAGACCTACCAACTGGAGGGGTGATGGCAGCCCGAGCAGTCACCATCCGGTTCACGGGGCAGGCGCAACTGAACGCCCGCATGATCCGGTCAGCGGACGGGGTCCAGTCAGCCGCGGCGCGTGGGGTGCGCCGGCTGACGAACCAGGCGTTCGGGGTCAGTCAGATCCTGGTCCCCGTCGAGACGGGTGCCCTGAAGCGGACCGGGCGCACGCACTTCCTGCGGGTGGGGAAGTGGCAGTACCGCGGGTCGGTCCTGTACGGCGGGGCGTCCTACCCAAGGTTCGTCGACTACGCCGTCTACGTTCACGAGATCCTCGAGAACAAGCACGCCCCGCCCACGCAGGCCAAGTTCGTCGAGACGGCGTACCGCCTTGCTGAGGCCGCGGCCGGGCAGACGATCAAGCAGTACGTCGCCGGGGCGCTGACCCGGAGTTTCACCGCATGACCACCCTGGCCGAAGAGGTCCAAACCTTCATCGTCGCGCTCGGAGCGCCCTGGACCTCGAGCAACGTGTTCATCGGGGAGATGGGCGACACCCCGGACGTGGCGTGCGGGATCTACGAGTACCCCGGAGAACTTGAGCACTTCCTCGGAGGCGGACCCGCCAGGCTTGAAACGGCGCGGTTCCAGGTGGTCACTCGGGCGACCGGTTACGCTTCCGCTAGGCAGCA